>NZ_BAAAHQ010000005.1:0-703 GCF_039525605.1 Nonomuraea longicatena
CTCTGAACCGCGCCGGGTTTGCCGGAGGCTGATTTGGTTTAGTTACGCGGCCATGGCTTCAGTTTCCAGAGCCGCGTAGAAGTTTGCCTCGGCTTCGGCGGGCGGGATGTTCCCGATCGGCTCGAGCAGGCGGCGGTTGTTGAACCAGGCCACCCATTCGAGGGTTGCGTATTCCACGGCCTCGAAGCTGCGCCAGGGCCCCCGACGGTGGATGACCTCGGCCTTGAAGAGCCCGTTGATCGTCTCGGCCAGCGCGTTGTCGTAGCTGTCACCGACGCTGCCAACCGAAGGCTCGATGCCCGCCTCGGCCAGCCGTTCAGTGTATTTGATCGACAGATACTGGCTGCCGCGGTCGCTGTGGTGAACCAGCCCCATGCCCTTGACCGGGCGGCGGTCATGGACCGCCTGTTCGAGGGCATCAAGGACGAACCCGGCATACGCCGAGGTGCTGACCCGCCAGCCGACAATCTTGCGGGCATAAGCGTCGATGACGAAAGCGACATAAACAAACCCCTTCCAGGTGGCAACATAGGTGAAATCGCTGACCCACAGCATGTTCGGCGCAGGCACGCGGAACTGGCGGTTCACCTTGTCCAGCGGGCATGGCTGCTTCTTGTCAGGGATCGTCGTCTTGTGCGGCTTGCCCCGGATAATGCCTTGAATGCCCATGTCCTTCATCAGCCGTGCCACCGTGCAGCGAGCG
>NZ_BAAAHQ010000005.1:709-1253 GCF_039525605.1 Nonomuraea longicatena
TCGAAGCCCTCGCGGCGCAGCTGGTGCCAGACCTTGCGCAGGCCGTAGACGCTCCAGTTGTCCTCGAAAACACGCCGTATCTCGGGGCGCAGCGCCTCGTCCCGTTTGGCACGATCCGACAACCGCGCCGGGTCGGCACGTTTGGCCAGATGGTCATAATAGGTGGCAGGGGCGATCGGCAGAACGTCGCAGATCGGCTCGACCCCGTGCGCATCCCGATGCGCGTCGATGAAACCCACCATCACTTCGGTCGGCGGTCGAGCTCCGCCATCGCAAAATACGCCGACGCCTTGCGGAGAATCTCGTTCGCCTGGCGCAGTTCGCGATTCTCCCGTTCAAGGGCCTTCATCTTCTCGGCCATCTCGGTCGGGATGCCGGCGCGCTTGCCGCTGTCGACTTCGGCCTTCTTGACCCAGTCGTTCAGCGTCTGCGGGGTGCAGCCGATCTTCGCCGCAATCGACATGACCGCCTGCCAGCGCGACGCGTGTTGACCCTCGTTGTCGAGAACCAGCCGCACCGCGCGCTCGCGCACTTCAGGGGAAAA
>NZ_BAAAHQ010000006.1:0-25528 GCF_039525605.1 Nonomuraea longicatena
CCGATCCGAAGCTGGACCGGTTACCCGGCCAAGGTTGCGTGACGGGCCACTAGCTCGGCCATGCGGTCGAGGACCACGTCGCGGCGCTCCAGCAGCAGCGCGCGGGCCGCGCGTCCCCGATCGGGAGAGGTCCGATTGGGATCCTGTACGGCACCGGCCAGCGTCGCCGCCTGCGCCAGGTCCAGCTTCGCCGCCGAGACGCCGAAGAACCGCCTGGCCGCCGCCTCCACCCCGTTCGCGCCCGCGCCGAAGTAGGCGATGTTGAGATACCTCTCCAGAATCTGGTCCTTGCTGTACTTGTCCTCGACGGCCATGGCCTGCCGCAGTTCCCGCAGCTTGCGCGCATAGGTGGCCTCGACGGCGGCGTTCTTCTCCTGCTCGGTCTCGGCCGAGTTGAGCAGCATCTGCTTGACGTACTGCTGGGTGATCGTCGAGCCGCCCTGGCCGAGGTCGCCGGAGGCGAGGTTGCCGAGCAGCGCGCGGGCGGTGCCCTCAAGGTCGATGGCACCGTGTTCGTAGAAGCGGTCGTCCTCGATGGCGACGATGGCGGCCCGCATCTCCTCGGCGATGCGATCCAGCGGCACGACCACGCGGTCCTCGGCGTAGAACTGGGCGATCCGGGTGCCCTCGGCGTCGTACACGGTGGTCTTCTGCGGCAGGGGCGGCTCGGCCAACTCCTCCGGTCGGAGGTCCAGCATCTCGGTCGCCGTGACGACGCTCGCCCCCGTGCCGCCCACGGCGGGTAGCACGAGCGCCGCGCTGATCACCCCGGCGGCGGTGGCGGCCACGCCGAGGCGGCCGATGCTGGACATGCGGGTATGAGGTTTCGAGCTGGACATGGCGGCCATGACAACACAGACGCCACAACACTGTCCAAGACTGATATGAACGGATTTTTCATATCAAAAGGGATATCTGGCCAGGCCGAAAGGGGCAGCACGTGCGGTATCCGCGCGTCAAGCACGGGCACCAACCGTTCCGCGTCACACCGGAGACGGTACGCATCGGCGGCGAGATCTATGGCCTGGCCGCCGAGATCCCCGACCCGGACGGGCTGGTCTGGCGGATCCTGCGGCTCATGGACGGCACCCGTACCGTCGAGCAGCTCACCACGGCCGCCGCCGCGCCGAGACCCCGGGTCGAGGCCGTGCTGAAGGCGCTGCTGTCCTCCCCGTACGTCGAGGACGCCGAGGCCCCGATCCCTGCCGAGCTGACCGGGCCGGAACTCCGGCGCTACTCGCGCAACCACGCCTACTTCCACTTCGTCGAACGCCGCCCCGGCCGCACCGGCTGGGACGCGCAACTCCGGCTCAGGGACTCCGCCGTCCTCGTGGTCGGCCTGGGCGGCACCGGCTCCCACGCCGCCTGGGCGCTGGCCGCCGCAGGGGTCGGACGACTGCACCTGGTGGACGCCGACCTGGTCGAGCCGAGCAACCTCACCCGGCAGGTCCTCTACGACGAGGCCGACGTCGGACGGCCGAAGGCCGAGGCGGCCCGTTCACGGCTGCGCGCCGTCAACGGCGCCGCCGAGATCACCGCAGAGCGCCGCCGGGTCGAGAGCCGGTCGGCGCTGGCCGCGCTGCTGACGGGCTTCGACGCGCTGGCACTGTGCGCCGACGAGCCGCGCGGCCCGGACGGCATCCGGGTGTGGGCCAGCCGCGCCTGCGCGCGGGCCGGGATCGCCTGGGCGGGCGGCGGCTACCACGGGCCACTGGTGACCGTCGGCGTCTTCGCACCCGGAGGGCCCTGCTACGAGTGCCTCCAGGCAGGTGAGGCGGCCAGGCGTCCACATGATCATCCGATCGATCTGGGCGGTGGCGGGGTCGTCGCCACCTCGGCCGGACTGTCGGGCCAGTTGCTCGCGCACGGTGTGATCAGCGTGCTGACCGGCGCCGGAGCAGGTCCGCCCGGCTATGTGACGGGGGTCAACCTGATTGCCCCCGACCACAATGTGCACGTCCGTCATCCGAAACGCACTGAATGCGGCTTTTGTGGTGAAAGTTACCTTGCCAGGTCATCGGATGGCTCTGAAGATGGGATTGGACACTAGTCTCTCCTTTTGCGAGGTAACCATGGAACACACCAAGCCCACGGTCACCCAGCGCCACGAGGACGACCCCGCCGAGGTGACCATCCGCCTGCTCGGCCAGGCGGAGACGACGAGCCTGAGCCAGGGGATCAGCAACTGACCCCGCCACGCGCCACCCGGCCCCGCCCACCGCCACGACGGGACGTCTCGGCCGTCCCACACCCGCGCGGCTCCCGCCGGGAGCCGCCCGGCGCGGGCGCCCGTCATCCGAGGCAGGACCGGACGGCCTTGATCAGGTCCGCCGCCCGGGGGTCGTCTGGGTTGAAGCTCCAGTGGTTCGTCACGTACCCGAAGCCGACACCCGCGTCGGGGTCGGCGAACCCGATCGCCCCTCCCGAGCCCGGGTGGCCGAACGAGCCCGGCCCGACCATCGGCATCGGCGGCGAGGACCGCATGAACCCGAGCGACATGTAGAAGGAACGGTCGGACGGGATGTCCAGCCCCGGGGGCAGCCCGTGCATGCGCGTGCGGTCGGTGTGGACCTCCGTCACCGTTTCGACGGTCGCCGGGTCGAGCAGCCGTACCCCGTCGACGTCGCTCACCGTGGCAGCGTACATCCGCGCCACCGAGTGCGCGTCCGCGATCATGTTCGCGCCCGGGAACTCCGCCGCGCGCCAGGCCCGCGTCAGCATGTACTCCCCGGCCATGTTGTCCAGGGCGCCGCCGAGTTCGCCGGCGCGGATCGCGATCGAGCCCGGACTGTACATGGCGGTGATCCAGGCGGTGACCGTGTCCGCGTCGAGCCCGGTGACCTTGACCATCCCGGCGAGCAGTTCCTCGACGCTGAACGGCGCGGCGTTGTGGAGCGTGGCCACCCGGCTCTCGTGCTGCTCGGGCAGCCCGATCCAGGCGCTCAGCCCGAGGGGGGCGGCCACCTCCTCGGCGAAGAACGTGCCGAGCGACCTGCCGGTGATGCGGCGCACGACCTCGCCGACCAGGAAGCCGTACGTCATGGCGTGGTAGACGTGCTCGGTGCCCGGCTCCCACAGCGGCTTCTGCGCCTCAAGCGCGCGGATCACCGGATGCCACGCACACGCCTCCTCGAACGTCAGCGGCCCGTCCAGGACCGGCAGACCGGCCTGGTGCGACAGCAGCCAGCGGACCTTGATCCGCTCCTTGCCGTTGGCGGCGAACTCCGGCCAGTACCTGGCCACCGGCGCGTCCAGATCCAGCTCGCCCCGCTGCACGAGCAGCGCGGCGCAGATCGCGGTGGCGCCCTTCGTCGTGGAGGCGACCTTGACGACCGTGTCCTCACGCCACGGCCGGTTCGTCTCGCGATCGGCCAGGCCGTCCCACAGGTTCACGACCGGACGGCCGCCCACGTAGACGCTGCACGCCGCGCCGACCTCGCCCGGATGCCCCTCGAAGTTCGAGCGGAACACGTCGGCGACCTTCCCCCAGCCGCTCTCGACAACCTGCTCGCCCACGGTGGCGTCGTGCCGCTGCTCGGGAGTCGTGTCTGCCATGTCGCAGTTCCTTCCTGGAGATCGGAAGCCCAGTGGTCTGAGCCGTGTCCACCGTCGCCGACGGCGCTGACATCGGGCCGTCGCGGTGCTGACACGACCCCTGACTCCGGAGGCGGGGAACCCAGGAGCAGCGGATGGGCCGCCGCAGCGGTGTCTCCGGGCGGATCCCGGCCGGTCGCAGGGGCACGGCGTAGTCAGTGGGTGGCTGGCCGGGGATGCGGATGCCGGCGGCGCGGAGTTCGGTCTCGACGAGCGCGACCCCCGGGCCACGGCCGACCCCTGCTCTTCGCCGTGGAGGGCGATCAGCCTGTACCGGGTCGCGGCCTCGGTGCGGGCGTTCCCCGGCTGCGGCAGGCCATGATCGACATGTTGCGCCTGCGCCCGCCGGCGGACCCGCCCGCCGATCATCGCGCGCACGAGGTGCTGGTCGAGGCCGTCGCGGCGCGGGACGGCGAGGCGGCCGCGCGCTTCAGCCGTACGCATCTGATGGCGTTGAAGGAGGGCCTCGGGTGACAGCCGCCGTCAGTCGATGACGGCGACCGCCTCGATCTCGACCAGGTGCTCCGGGACGTCGAGTGCCGCGACGCCGAGGAGCGTGGCGGGCGGCACCGGGGTGGTTCCGAGCCTGGCGCCCGCCCGCGCGATCCCCTCCAGGAGGGCGGGCATCCGGTCGGGGGTCCAGCCGACGACGTGGACGTTGAGTTTCGCCACGTCGTCGAAGGAGGCCCCGGCCCCGGCCAGGGCGGTGGCGAGGTTGAGGTAACACTGCTCGACCTGGGCGGCCAGGTCGCCCTCGCCGACCGTGACGCCGTCGGCGTCCCAGGCGACCTGCCCGGCGACGAAGACCAGCTTCGAGCCGGAGGCGATCGACACCTGCCGGTACGGCGCGACCTCCGGCAGTCCCGGAGGGTTCAGAAGGGTGATGGCCATGATTCTTCCTAACTCTCTTGTGGTTACTGAGAAACCATAGGAGAGTGTTCGCTGACATGGAAGAACGCACTTTCAGGTGACTGAGGAACCTCATGGTGACCAAGCAGGACGGCGACGCCGACGTGACCCGCGCCGACTCCCTGGCGCGGGAGATCTTCGCCGACGTCGCCAACAAGTGGGCGCTGCTGATCATCGAGTCCATCGGCGACGGCACGCTGCGCTTCAGCGAGGTGTGCGGCGCGGTCGAGGGCATCAGCCACAAGATGCTCACGCAGAACCTGCGCATGCTGGAGCGCAACGGCCTGGTGGTGCGGAGGGTGTATCCGACCGTGCCGCCACGGGTCGAATACACCCTCACCGAGTCCGGCCGGGCCCTGCGCGGGACCGTCGACGCCATGTGCGCCTGGACCCGGCGCTACCTCGGCCACATCGAAGCCGCCCGCCGCCGCTTCGACGGCTGAGCGGCCACCGCTCAGCTCCCGAGGATCACGGCCAGCGCCTCGGACAACTCGGCGGCAGGGTCGGCAGGCAGCCGTCCGGTGCGCCAGGCGACCTGGTCGTCGGGCCGGACCAGCAGCGCGCCCTCGGCGCCGATCCCGAGCGCGTCCGCGACGTCGTCGTCCACCGTGTGGGCGCGCAGCGGCACGCCGGGCGCCTCCGCCTCGTGCCACGCCTGCCCCTTCGGCCCGGTCAGCAGGGTGAACCCGGTACCGACGAGGTCGAGGGTGGACAGCCGGTCGCCACCGGTCCAGTGGTGGGGCAGCCGGTGGCCGGGGCGGGCGGTGGGACGGTAGACGGCGATCGGGTCCGCGCCGCCGGGCGGCGCGGTGCCGTCGGGCACGACCGCGCAGCCCGGCCGGTCGTAGGCGTACCCGAGCACCAGCCCGTCGCTCGGCCGCGCCGTCGGCCGGGGACCGTTGTCACCGTCACCGTCGTGACCGCCCACGAGCGCGGTGCTGTCGAGAGTGGCCAGCAGGCTGCGGCGGCTCTCGGCCACCGTGTCGGCGCCGACGGGGCGGCGCTCGGCCTCGTAGGAGTTGAGCAGCCCCGGCCCGGCCCAGCCGTGGTGAACGGCGGCGAGCTTCCAGGCGAGGTTGTCGGCGTCCTGGATGGCGCAGTTCATCCCGAATCCGCCGTAAGGCGTCATCGGGTGGACGGCGTCGCCCGCGAGGAAGACGCGTCCGTCGCGGTAGCGGTCGGCCAGGAGCGCGGCGGCGGTCCACTCCTGGGTGGCGACCACCTCGACCGCCAGGCCGGGGACGCCCGCCGCCCGCCGCACGATGTCGGCGGGCTCGCCCTGGCCGGGACGGGCGGGGTCGCGGACCAGGTTGAACAGCCAGCGCCGGGCGTTGTCCACCGTCATGAAGGTGCCGGTGAGCTCGGCGCTGGCGATGGTGTAGACGAGGCTGAGCCGGTCGGCCACGTGGGCGCGCAGGTCGGCCTCGAAGAGGATGTTGAGGTTGCGGGTGAGCGCGGTGTCCCCGCTCATGCCGATGCCGACGGCACGCCGGGTGAACCCGGCGGCGCCGTCCGCGCCGATGACGTGCGCGGCCCGCACGACGGAGGCGTGACCGTCGCGATCGGCCAGCCGTACGGTGACACCGTCGGCGTCCTGCGCCAGTTCGACCGCTTCGCAGCCGAAGCGCACCGTACCCGGGCCGAGCGATTCGGCGTGGGCGCGCAGCAGCGGTTCCAGCACGTCCTGGGAGCAGATCGCGGGCAGGGCGGGACTGAGCGGGGCGCGCTCGGCGTCCGGCGTGGTGCCGTTGCGGACGTGATCGGGCGCCGTGAGCGAGGAGCCGAAGAAGAAGTGCGAGCCTTCGGTGCGCGGCACGCCCGCCGCCGCCACGCGTTCGGCCAGGCCGTAGCGGCGCAGCACCTCCATGGTCCTGAGGCTGAGCGCGCGGCCCTTCGGGAAGGTCGAGCTGGCCGGGTGCCGCTCGACCAGCAGCGACGGCACTCCGAAGCGGGAAAGGGCGATCGAGGCGATCAGGCCGGTGGGGCCGCCGCCGATGATCAGAACGGGGATGTCCAAGGAGTTCTCCACGAAAACGGTCAGGAAAGGGCGTCGAGGATGGCGTCGGCGTTGGTCCGGTACATGCCGATGAGGTCGTGGTCGGCGGCCGGGAAGTTGTCGATCACCACGCGCTTGGCGCGCAGGTCGGCCAGCGCGGCTCCGCCCGGCATGGCGGAGTTGTCGAGGATGAGGGTGGGCTTCATGGCAGCCAGGTCGGCGAGCTGGGCGGCCGTCGGCGGTTGCGGGCCGTACACACCGGAGGGCCGGACCCCGGTCAGGTCGGCGGCCCAGGCCACGAACGCCTGGGCGACGATCACGGGGGACTTTCCGGACAGCTTCCGCTTCAGCGCCGCGTACTCGGCGTCGAACGCCGCCGTCCAGGTCTTGGCCGCCGCACCGGTGCCGAAGACGTCGCCGAGCTTGGCGACCTCGGCCTTGACCCGGTCGGGCGAGTTGTCGAGCTTGACCTCGATCACCTTGGCGTCCGAGCCCGCGGCTTCCTTCAGCCGACCGGCGAAGCCGCCGAAGTCGGCGTGGAGCACGACGTCCGCGGCGGCGACCGCGGCGAGGTCGGACGGCTTGGGGTCGTAGTCGGGCGCGTGGTGCACGCCGGGCGGGACGATCACGGTGATGTCGGTCGCCCCGGCCGCCTTGGCGAAGGCGGCCTCCCACGTCGAGGCGGCCACCACCTGCAGCCCGTCCAGCCCGTCCTTCCGGTCGGCGCTCTGGGCGGCGCACGCGGTCAGCGCCAGGAGCACGGCGGCCGCAGGGATGATCTGCTTCATCGCTTGACGCCTTTCAGGTGGAGGAGAAGGGTGCAGATCCCGCCGACCAGGACGAGAGCCGGGCCCGGCGGGAGGTCGAGCAGCAGGGCGAGCACGAATCCGCCCACGTTGAACAGCAGCCCGAAGGCGACCGACCAGCCGATCATCGACGGCAGCGAGCGGCCGACCCGGCGCGCGGCCAGCGCGGGCAGCAGGGTCAGGGCGTCCACCAGCAGCGCGCCGGTCAGCCGGACGGCGGAGGCGATCGCCAGCGCGATCACCACCAGCAGCACCAGCGTGAGCCGGTCCACCGCGACGCCCGAGCACATCGCCAGCTCACGGTCGTGCAGCAGCAGCTTCAGGTCGCGGCGCCGCCAGGCGTACAGCAGCGGCACGGCGACGGCGAGCACGCCGAGCGCGGCCACGTCCGACGGCCGGGTGGCCAGGATCGAGCCCCACAGCAGTTCGAAGGCGCTGTTGGCGTTGACGCCCGAGACCGACAGCACCAGCAGCGCGGCGGCGATGGCGAGCGTCATGAGCAGCCCCATCGCGCCGGACAACCCGGTGCTGCTGCGGGCCAACGGGGTGAGCGCGCCGCCGGTCAGCGCGCACAGGAGCAGGGCGCACAGCAGCGGGTCGAGGCCGATCAGCAGTCCGACGGCGATGCCGAGCAGGGCGACGTGCATCATCGCGAAGCGAACCGGCATGATGTCGAGGCCCACGATGAACACGCCGACGATGGGCAGCCCGATCGAGCCCAGCAGCAGCGCGGCGAAGGCCAACTGCACCGACGGCAGCGCGAGGATCTCGCTCATCGGACCTCCCGCAGCCGGCCTGCCGCCATCTCGGCCACCCGGTCGCAGGCGGCGGCCACCACCCGGTCGTGGGTGACGACGACGACCGCCACCGGAAGTGCGGCGAGGACGGCGGCGATCTGCTCCTGCCCGGCGAAGTCGAGGGCGGCCGTGGGCTCGTCGGCCATCAGCAGCCGGGCGCCCGCCGCGACCTGTCCGAGGGCGCGGGCCAGGTAGGCGCGCTGGAGCTGCCCTCCGGACAGGGTGTCCACCGGGCGGTCCAGTAGATCGCCGAGGCCGAGATCGGCGGCCGCCCGCCTGGCGTGCGCGCCGTCCCGGCCGCTGTCGAGGAGTTCGCCGACCATCAGCGGGAAACGCCCGGACGCCTGGCGCTGGGGGATCCAGGCCACCTCGGCGCGGCGACGGCGCCAGTCGGCGGGGGTGCGGGCCTGCTCGCCGTACACTTCGATGCCGCCGGTGGTGTCGCGGTGCAGGCCGAGGACCGCGCGCAGCAGGGTGCTCTTGCCCGAGCCGTTCGTGCCGGTGACGGCCAGGTGCTCACCGGGCGACAGGTCCAGTTCGACGCCGGCGACGGCGAGCAGCCCGCCGTGCCGGCAGTCCACGCCGGACAGTCTCAACGCCGTCACCTGGGACACCCTTGTGAAGGGGAACAGAACATGGGGTCTCCATGGGAAGGGGCCCGGCCGACGTGCGGCGCGACCGGGTACGCGGAGCCGGCGCGCGGCCGGGCCGCACGCCGGATGACCTCAGGGCGCCGGACGCGGACGCGTCAGACGGCGCAGGCGAGGACGGGCGGACCCCTGCGGTGGACGACCTTTGTGAACACCGGCGAATGCCACAGACCGGTCCCCTCACACGGGACGGCCTGCCACAGCCGGGCCCCGACCTCCGCCGGAACCCACGCGATCAGCAGGAGCAGGCGCGGGGGCGCGACCGCCCACAGGCTCAGCGCGGTCCACACAGCGCTCTCGCCCCGGTGCAGCCACCAGCCGCTGAGCAGCCCGAGCATCAGGTGGACCAGGGTCATGCCCGCGGTGGGGTGGCAGTGGTCGGCCTCGGTCGCGGCCGGCGGGGCGACCTGGGCGAACATCTGGTGGAGGACGAGCTGGACGGCCATCGTCGCGGCCAGCAGGCTCTCCCGCGACCGTTCGCGGCCGTTGACCGCCAGCGCGAGCGCGAACGGCACCGCCAGCCCGAGGAGCAGCGCGGGCAGCGCGATGGCGCCGCCCCCGGCGAACAGGTGCGCACCGGCCGAGACGATGACGCACACCACCGAGAAGGCGATGGCGCGGATCACTCGGAGGACCGGGGACACAAGCCACATTCTGCCAGCAGGCGCCGCGCCATCACCACCACACCGACGTCATGCGACTCGATGGCGCGCTCACTGTGCGCGCCAGGAGGCCGGCCACGCCGTCGGACGCACCCCAGGCCGCGCGTGACCAGTGTCGGCGGCCTGTCCGGCGCAGCCGCCCACCGACCTGTCTGACCTGACCCGTGACCTGAGTCATGGGTCAGGGCGGAATTCAGGGGCGGCCACGCATCGTCAGCCCTCGCGACCTGCGGTGATGTCGCTTCTCTGGTACGCAGAGGTCGTTCACATCCTCCTTCAGGATGATCTTGAACTCATCATCACAGATGATCTTGGCGTGTTCGGCGAGCTATACGGTTTGTCGCAACGCGATGATCATTTACGGGGTGATCATCCCAATCTCCATCGGAGGACCAGTGAGTCTTCTCAAGAGGCTGACAGTCGGAGCGGTCGCCGCCGCGGCGACCGCGAGCCTGTTCACGATTTCGGGGACGCCCGCCTACGCGGACACGCGATGTGGCGCGAGCGGCAAGATTCTCATCAACGACGGCGAAGGCGGCGAGGCGCCGAGCCGGCAGTGGGGCCATGAGCACACGACGGGCTCGCACTACATCAAGAAGACCGAGAACTTCGCCCACTACAAGCGGTACCACTGGTGGGCCGACAACGACAACCCGCTCCTGCCCGGTCGCGACAAGGCGGACACGCTCCACGGCAAGAAGGACTGCCCTCTTTCGTCCATTCCGTGATCGGAAACCCCAGGCCCGCCGTCAGCGGCGGGCCCGGGGGCCTGCCGAAGCTGCTCGGCGGCCTGATGCTGGCCGGTCTGCTGGCCACGGGATGCACGACGAGCACGGCCGCCGTCGAGCAGACACCGACTCCGGACGGAAGCCGGATGGTGAAATTTCTCGACATCCCCAACGGCTCGTGCATCAACACCGAGCAGATCCCCGGGCGCGACGGCATGGTTCCGCTCGTGGACTGCAAGGGGCCGCACATGTACAAGACGTACGCGGCCACGGACCTGCCCTCGAACATCCGTGACGGCCCCTTTCCGGGGTACGAGACGGTGAGCAGGTTCGCGGGAGAGTTCTGCGACAAGGAATACCTGAAGATCCACAACGGTCCATCGGGCAAGGGCGGCAGACCGCCCCAGTTCATCATGGCGCCGTTCGAATCCGTCCAATGGCGACCCGAGCAGATGCGCGTCATCTGCGCGGAAGACCTCGTCAGCAGCGGGTAAACGATGGGGCGAGGAGATCCTCCTCGCCCCATCGGCATGTGAGGGGCGCGTTGAACGGGGCCGCGCGCGGTGGTATGCAAGTCCGTATGACGGCAGGCTCGGCGAGGGGCCGGGCGGCCGGGTGCGCGCCGCCGGTCGTCGCCCGGCGCCGCAACGGGTGAACCCGTTCGCCCGGCTCGCCGCCTCCCCGTCCCACCGGCTGGCGAAGGCCGAGTACGACCGGGAGGTCGAGCACGCGCTCATGACCGGCCGGGCGCCGATCTGGAAGCTGGAGCGGGCCCAGTCCTTCCTCGAACCGGACGTGGCGAGCTGGCGGGCCATGCGGGCGGGCGACTGGCGGCTGGCGCTGAGCCTGATCGACGACATGCGCGACGGCCTGGCCGAGTTGTACGAGCGGATTCCGCCGGTCCACCGCGTGCGGGTCGTGGAGCGGCCGCTGACGCCGTACGTGTGCTGGGAGATGCACGTGCTGTGCGCCCGCGAGGCGGCGGGCGAGCACGTGCGCGTGGTGCCCGCCGACCGGGTCCGCCACCTGGATCCGCTGCCCGAGGTGCTGATTCTCTCGGCCCGGCGCCTCTACGTGATCGGCTACGACGAGTGCGGCGCCCATCTCGGCGGCTGCCGGCACACCGATCCCACCCTGGTGCGCGCGTGCGAGCGAGCCGTTTCCGAGCTGTTCGCGTGCGGTGAGCCGCTGGGTGAGTGGTTCGCGCGGGAGCTTTGACGCACTAACTCCGTAGCTCGTACAGTATATTGGGTACAGAGTTTCAGGGAGGTGCGTCATCGGAATCGTCGAACGCATGTGGGGCCGGGAGCCGGGCGCTCGGCGGGGGCCGCGCCCGGGGCTGAGCCTCGGTCTCGTCACCGAGGCCGCCATAGCCATCGCCGACGCGAAAGGGCTGGCCGGGCTGCGCATGAGCGACGTCGCCGCCCGCCTCGGGGTGTCGACCATGGCGCTGTACGGGTACGTGGCCACCAAGGAGGAACTGCTCACCGCCATGGTGGACGCCGCCGTTCCCGACCCGCCGGAACCCGGAACGGCCCACTGGCGCGACTACCTCACCGACTGGACCCGCGCCCACCGCGACCATCTGGCCGGCAGGCCGTGGCTGCTGGACATCTCGCCGCTCACCCCGCCCGCCGGGCCGCGCGGACTGGCCTGGCTGGATCGCGCGCTGACCGTCCTCATGCGCTCGGGCCTGGCCGCCGACGAGGCCGTCAACGTCGCCACCACCCTGTCGGCGTACGCCACCAGCACCGCCGCGCTGCTGCGCGGCCTCCAGGGGTCGGTCGAGGACGAGGCGGCCCCCGGCGTCGCCGGGTACACCGCGACGCTCGACCGCTTCGTCGACGCAGAGAACTACCCGGGGCTCAGCGAGGCCCTGCGCTCCGAGGCGTTCGGTCAAGGCGACGACTGGGTCGAGGACGCCGACTTCGCCTTCGGCCTGAACCTTCTCTTCGACGGCGTCGAAGTGCTCATTTCCCGACGGAAGGAACAACCATGATCGAGATCATGCCCGCCGCCCGACTCGGCGAGGGCTACCGCAGAGCCGTCACCGAGGTCTTCATCGACGGCTTCGGCACCGACCTGGCCTACTTCTCCGACGATCCCGGCAAACTCGTCGACGCGCTGGCGCACATGCTGGTGCTGGACGTCTTCCATGTCGGCCTGATCGACGGGCAGCCCGCGAGCATCGTCGCCCTCACCGACGGGGGGCAGCTCTCGGTCAGGCACGACGGCGCCGTCCTGCGCAAGCACCTCGGTCTCATCAAGGGCACAATCGCCGACGTGATGTTCAAGAAGGAGTTCCAGAAGGCATTCGTCCCGCCCCGGCCGCGCATGGCCTCGCTCGAGTTCGTCTCGACCGCGCACCGGTTCCGGGGCAGGGGTGCGGCCAGCGCCGTACTGCGTCACCTGCTCGCGCTGCCGCAGTACGACGAGTACGTCCTGGAGGACATCTCCGACATCAACGCCCCCGCTCTGCACCTGTACAAGAAACTCGGTTTCACCGAGTACAAGCGGAAGAAGGTCAACCACACCAAGCGGACCGGCATCAACTTCTACGTCTCCATGCACCTGTCGCAGGTCTGACCGCACCGGGCCGAGTGGCTTGACTTTCACATCGATGTCAACGCCTAGCGTGGGGCCACGACATCGAGGGAAGGACGACCGCATGTCCGCATCCACACTCACCCGCATCGTGCGGGGTGAGGGCCCGGGACTGCTCCTGGCACACGGCGCCGGGGGAGGCGCGCTGCCCAACTACGGAACCGTCCTGGACGGCCTGGCCCGCCACCACCGGGTGGTCGCGCCCGACTACCCGGGCAGCGGCAGCACCCCGCGCGCCACCGCGCCGCTGAGCCTGGACGCCCTGGCCGACGAACTGGTCGCCACCGCCGTCGAGGAAGGTCTCGAACGCTTCGCGATGGCCGGGTACTCCCTGGGCGTGCCGACCGCCATCCGCGCCGCCGTCCGTCATCCGGACCGGGTGACGGCGCTGGTCCTCACGGCGGGCTTCGCCCGTCTGAACCCCCGCATGCTGCTGGCCCTGCGGGTGTGGCGGGACCTGCTGGGCGACCCCGACCGGCTGGCCGCCTTCATGGCGCTGATCGCCGTGGGCGCGCCCACGCTCGACGCCATGGGTCAGGACGAACTGGACCGGGCGCTGGCGGAGTCGGCCGCCGGCGTCCCGCCGGGAACGGCCGACCACATCGACCTGGCCGAGGGGATCGACGTGCGGGCCGACCTCACCCGGATCGAGGTGCCGACCCTGGTCGTCTCCACCGTGTACGACGTCCTGGCCACACCCGCGCACCACCGTGAGGTCGCGGCGGGCATCCCCGGCGCGCGGCTGGCCGAACTCCCCACGGGGCACCTGCCGTTCGCCGAGGCGCCCGCCGAGTGGCTGGCGCTGATGAGGGACTTCCTCGCCGCGCTCTAGAGCAGTTTGTCCAGGGTGATGGGCAGGTCGCGGACCCGTCTGCCGGTGGCGTGGTAGACGGCGTTGGCGACGGCGGCGGCCACCCCGGTGATGCTCACCTCGCCCGCGCCGAGCAGTCCGAGCGGCATCGTCGGGTCGGGGTCGTCGAGGAAGTGCACGTCGATCGGGGGAACGTCGGCGTGTACGGGGATGTGGTACTCGGCCAGGCCGGGGTTGACGATCCGGCCGTGGCGCGGGTCCACGAGCGTCTCCTCCGACAGCGCCATGCCCATCCCCATCACGATGCCGCCGCGCATCTGGCTTGTGGCGGTCTTGAGGTTGGCCACCCGGCCGATGTCGAAGGCGCCGAGCCAGCGCGCCAGCCGGATCTCCCCGGTGTCGGCGTCGACGCGTACCTCGCAGAACTGTGCCCCGGAGGCGGCCCGGACCCAACGCCGCTGGTCGCGGATGAAGCGGGTCATGAACTTGAGCTTGCTCCCCAGGCCGTCCGAGCCGATCGAGACCTCGACGTGGCTGCGTCCGGCCCTGGACAGGATGCTCGCGTAGCTCTCGCCCTGGTCGGGGTGTCCGACCAGGTAGAGGCCGCCGTCGCGGGCCTCGACCGCGTCCGCCCGGCTGCCGCGCAACGGCGAGCCGGACCGGCGGGCGAGGGCGAGCAGCGAGGTCTTGATCTTGGCGCACGCCTCCAGCAGGCTGGCCGCCACGCTCGCGGTCTGCATCGATCCGCCCGCCATCGGCCCGGTCGGCAGGTCGGTGTCGCCGTAGTCGACCCGGACGGCCTCGAACGGCACCCCGAGCGCGTCGGCGGCGATCTGCGCCTGGACGGTGGCGCCGCCCATGCCCATCTCGTGGAAGCCGCAGCGGACGATCACGGTGCCGTCGGCGGCCAGGCGGACGGTGAGGTTGGCCGCCAGCATCATGATGGGGTGGTAGGCGGCGGCGACGCCGTACCCGACCAGCCACCTGCCCTCCCGCATGGAGCCCGGCTGGGGGGTGCGCGCCGACCAGCCGAAGCGCTCGGCGCCGAGGGCGAACGCCTCGCGCAGCCGCCGGTGCGAGAACGGGGTGCCGCTGAGCGGGTCGCGGTCGGTGTCGTTGCGCAGCCGCACGTCGATGGGGTCGAGGCCGAGTTCCGCGGCCAGTTCGTCGACGGCCGACTCCAGGGCGAAGGTGCCGATGGCCTCGCCGGGCGCGCGCATGGGCGCGTTGGGCAGCAGGTCCATCTCGACCACGTGCTGCTTGAGCAGGATGTTCGGCGCGGCGTACAGGTGACCGGAGGCGTTCGTGACCGCCTCGGGGAAGCCGCCCACCGCGCTCGTCCTGGTCACGCTGGTGTGGATGATCGCGGCCAGGGCGCCGCCGGGCTCCGCGCCGAGCGCGACCCGCTGCGTCGAGCGGGTGCGCCCGCCGACCGTGCGGTAGACGGCCTCGCGGGTCAGCGACAGGCGGACCGGCCTGCCCGCGGCGCGGGCGGCCAGGACGGCGAGGATGGTGCCCGCCCAGACGTTGCCCTTGCCGCCGAACCCGCCGCCCACGAACGGCGCCACCAGCCGGATGGCGTCCTCTGGCAGGTCCAGCCGCTTGGCCAGGTGCCTGCGCATGAAGGGCAGGCTCTGGCTGGACTCGTAGACGGTCAGCTTGTCGCCGTCCCAGGCGGCGATGGTGGCGTGCGGTTCGAGCGCGTTGTGGCTGAGCTCGGGGGTGGTGTAGCGCTGGTCGACCGTGACCGGCGCCTGCGCCAGCGCGGCCTCCGCGTCGCCTTTGGCGCCGCCGCCGCCCATCATCGGGTTGCTCTTCTGCGGCTTTGCCGAACTCTCCGCTGCGGCGAAGTCCACGGTGGCGGGCAGTTCCTCGTAGGTGAGGCCGACCAGGCGGGCCGCGTGGCGGGCGCTCTCGTACGTCTCGGCCACGACGACCGCGACCGGCTGGCCGTTCCAGTGCACCTGGTCGGTGTTGAGATAGTTGACGGCCGTGCCGGAGACGATGGTGCTGAGGTCGAGCACGCTGAACTTGGGCGCCGGGCGCAGGGTGGGCGCGTTCAGATGGGTGAGTACGGTGATCACCCCGGTCACGGCCTCCGCCTGGGCGGTGTCGATCGCGGTGATGCGGGCGCGGCCGACCTCGGCGTGCACGAGAGAGGCGTGCGCGAGCCCGGGGAAGGGGAACTCGGCGGCGAAGGTGGCCGAGCCGGTCGTCTTCGCCGGCCCGTCCACCCGGTCGATCGGGCGGCCCACGTGGGGGGCGGTCGTGGTGGGTACCAGGGTCTCGGTCATCGGGCGCCCCCGTCGGCGAGGAGCCGGCCCAGCGTCGCGACGACGGTGCGCCGGGCCAGGTCGATCTTGAAACTGTTGTGGGGCAGCGGGGTCGCTTCGGCCAGTTCGGCCTCCGCCGCCCGCTGGAACGCCTCCGCCGTGGCCTCCTCGCCCTTCAGAGCGCTCTCGGCGCGTACGGCCCGCCACGGTTTGGCGGCCACGCCGCCGAGAGCCAGCCGTACGTCGGCGACCCTGCCGTCGCGGACGTCCAGGGCGGCGGCGACGGACACCAGCGCGAACGCGTAGGAGGACCGGTCGCGGACCTTGCGGTAGCGGGAGCGGGCCAGCATCGGCGCGGCGGGCAGTTCGACGGCGGTGATCAGCTCGTCGGGCGCCAGCGCCGTCTCCACGTGCGGGGTGGCGCCGGGCAGCAGGTGCAGCTCGCCGAGCGGGACGCGGCGGGTGCCCCGTACGCTCTCGACCTCGACGACGGCGTCGCAGGCGGCGAGCGCGACGCACAGGTCGGAGGGGTGGGTGGCGACGCAGCCGCCGGCCTCCGCGCCGAAGACGGCGTGGTTGCGGTTGAACCCGCCGGTGGCGTCGCAGCCGGTGCCGGGGTCGCGTTTGGAGCAGGCGGCGGCGGTGTCGTAGAAGTACAGGCAGCGGGTGCGCTGCAGGAGGTTGCCGCCGACGGTCGCCATGTTGCGCAGTTGCGGCGAGGCGCCCGACAGCAGCGCCTGCGACACCATCGGGTAGCGGGATCTGATCAGCGGGTGGGCGGCCAGGCCGGAGTTGCGGACCAGTGCCCCCACGCGCAGCCCGCCGTCGGGCAGTTCCTCGACCTCGGTCAGGGGCAGCCGGGTGATGTCGATGAGGGTGGCGGGCTCCTCGATGCCTGCGCGCATCAGGTCCACGAGGTTGGTGCCGCCGCCGAGAAAGCGCGCGCCCGGCTCGTCGGCGACGGCCTGTACGGCACCGGCCACGTCGGCGGCGCGCACGTATGCGAACGGTCTCACCCGGCGACCTCCTCGATGGCGGCGACGATGCCGTTGTAGGCGCCGCAGCGGCACAGGTTGCCGCTCATCCGCTCCTTGATCTCGGCGGCGGTCAGCCCGGCGGAGCCGTTCTCCGTGACGGCGCTCGGCATCCCGGCGCGGTGCTCGGCCAGCATGGCGATGGCCGAGCAGATCTGGCCGGGTGTGCAGTAGCCGCACTGGAAGCCGTCGTGTTCGACGAAAGCCCGCTGGAGGGGGTGTTCGACCCCTTCGATGGTGGTGATCTCGCGGCCGTCGTACTGGACGGCGAGAGCCAGGCAGGCGTTGATGCGCTCGCCGTCGGCGATGACCGTGCAGGCGCCGCAGGCGCCCTGGTCGCAGCCCTTCTTGGTACCGGTCAGGCCCAGCCGGTCGCGGAGTGCGTCGAGCAGGCTGACCCACGGTTCCACGTCGAGGGGTCGATCTGTGCCATTGACCCGTATTTGCACCTTCATGGGGAGACGTTAACAGAACGCTGTTGCGTTAACCAGGGGATCGTATGCTTGCCCGGAGATGACACCACCGGCCTTCCACCGGGCCCGGCGCCCGGAGCACAAGCAGCAGCGCCGCGAGGCGATCCTGGCCGCAGCCCGTACGCTCGCGGTCCGGTCCGGCGTGCGCGCGGTCACCCTCGGCGACGTCGCACGGACCGTCGGGCTGGCCAAGTCCAACGTCGTGCGCTACTTCGGCACCCGCGAGGCCATCTACCTGGAGCTGGCCGGGGAGGAGTGGCAGGGGTGGACGCACGCGGCCGCCGCGCGGATCGGCGGCGGCACGGACGTCGCCACCGCGCTCGCCGAGACCCTTGAGGCCCGGCCGCTGCTGTGCGACCTGCTCGGCCACATCACCACCACGCTGGAGCACAACGCCTCCGTCGCGGCCGCCCGCACGTTCAAGCAGGCCATGCACGCCTCCTACGACGAACTCGGCGAGCGGATCGTCGCGGCCCGTCCCGAGCTGACGCCGCAGGAGGCGGCCGAGCTGATCCTGGTCGCCAGCGTGATGGGCCACACGCTGTACGCCATCGGCCGGCCGCCGGCCACCATGCTCGCGCTGTACGCGATGGAGCCCGAACTCGCCGCCGCCTCCTGCTTCCCGTTCGTCCCCACACTGCGCCGCCTGCTCGACGCCCTGGCCGACGGGCTGCCGCGCAGACGCGCCACCGGGCCGGAGTAGCGGCTACCCGGACTGCCCGCGCTGAGCCGAGCCGCCGCTACGGTCGTGGCATGACGATCGTGAAGTCCTTGGTGCTGTTCGCGCTGGCGGCGCTGGCCGAGATCGGGGGAGCGTGGCTGATCTGGCAGGGGGTTCGCGAGCAGCGCGGCCTGGCCTGGATCGGCGCGGGGGTGGTCGCCCTGGGGCTGTACGGCTTCGTGGCGACGCTGCAGCCCGACGCCCATTTCGGGCGCATTCTCGCCGCCTACGGCGGGGTGTTCGTGGCGGGGTCGCTGCTGTGGGGGGTGGTCGTCGACGGCTTCCGCCCGGACCGCTGGGACGTCGCGGGCGCGCTGGTCTGCCTGGCGGGCGTACTGATCATCATGTACGCCCCTCGGGGTTAGGCTCCGAGGACGGCGACCGCCTCGACCTCGACGAGCTGGTCGTCGTAGCCGAGCACGCTGACCCCGAGCAGGGTGCTGGGCACGTCGTGCCCGTCCATGTACTCCCGGTAGACCTGCCAGGCCGTGACCAGGTCCTCCTGGCGGTCGGAGGCGACGTACACCGTGGTCTTCGCCACGTCGGTGAGCTTGGCGCCCGCGCCCTCCAGCGCGGTGACGAGGTTGCGCATCACCTGGTGGGCCTGCTCGGCGTAGTCGCCGGGTGCCACGGTGTTGCCGTCGAGGTCAAGGGGGCAGGCACCGGCCACCCAGAGGGAGCGGACGGGGGCGTCGACGGTCGAGGCGTAGGCGTACTCGACGGCCTGGGTGAGGTCATGGTTACGGATCAGACGAACGGTTTCGGTCATGCTCGGGATGTTAGCGACCCGGCCGTTTTGATCGCGTGTCATTTTCCGGGCCCCCGTTCCGACCTCCGGGTGTCGAAGGACACGACGCGGAGAGGACCGAGGATGAAGTATCTGCTGCTCGTCTACAGTGACCCCGCCCTGCCCGCAGAACTGCTCAGGGAACTGGCGGCGGGCGGGGAGCTCGTCTCGGGCGCCGCCCTCGCCGACCCGGTCCACACCAGGCTGGTGCGCGCCGGGGCAGCCCGCAGATCGTCGGCGCACGCGGGGGAGCCGCCCTCGGGCTACCTGGTGATCGACTGCGACGGCCCGGAGCGGGCGGCGGAGATCGCCTCGCGGATCCCCGGCGCCGTCGAGCTCCGGCCGATCATGAAGGAGTCCGGGCAGGAGATGTGAGGTCACGGCGGGCTGTCGAGCCTCGGCGGGTAACCGCGCACCGGCCGGGGCGACAGCCAGGGCTCGTGCACCAGCGGCGCGGGCACGCCGGCCAGTTCCGGGACGTACCTGCGCACGTACTCGCCGTCGGGGTCGAAGCGCTTGGCCTGCCGGATCGGGTTGAACGCGCGGTTGCGCCGGGTGTCGTTGCCGGTGCCCGCGACCCACTGCCAGTTGCCGCAGTTGTCGGCCACGTCGCCGTCCAGGAGCAGCTCGAAGAAGTGGCGGGCACCCGTGCGCCAGTCCACGCCGAGCTGTTTCACCAGGTACGACGCGGTGATCAGCCGGGCCCGGTTGTGCATCCAGCCCTCGGCGAGGAGCTGGCGCATGCCCGCGTCCACGATCGGCACCCCCGTCATGCCCTCGGCCCACGCCGAGGCCGCGTAGGCGTCCTCGCGCCAGTGCCCGCGATGGGGCCGGTAGTCGCTGCGGCCGATGCCGGGGAAGGCGTGGGTCACCTGGTGGTGGAAGTCGCGCCAGCACAGCTGCCGGACGAACTCCTCCTCGCCGCACCCGGCCAGCTCCAGTGGTGAAACGCAGCCGAAGCGCAGGTAGGGGCTGAGTTTGGAGGTACGGTCACCCGCCAGGTCGTCGCGGCCCTCGGCATAACCGGCCAGGTGGTCGCGCAGCCACGTCCGCATGCGGGCACGCCCCTGCGTCTCTCCACCGGCCAGGGCACCCCAGCGCGGCGCGTCCGGTATGTCCCCGGCCGGTTGGCCGTCCGGGACCTCGACCCGGGTCGGTGCCCGCTCGGGATCCCGTCGCGGTGCCACCGACCAGGCGCGCCAGTACGGGGTGAACACCCGGTAGTGGTCGCCGCCGCCCGAGGGCAGCAGCTCGCCGGGCGGGATCACGGTGACGCCCGGGAACAGGCGGACCTCGATCGGCTGCGCCGCCAGCCGCCGCTGCCTGCGCTGGGCGAGCGCGCTGACATCCGCGCTGGTGAACACCGCCTCGGCGGCGCTCTCGCGGGCCAGCCGCATTGTCTCGTGCACGGTGTCGCCGTGCCGTACGAACAGTTCGCCGCCTCTGGCGCGCAGCGAGCCGCGCAGGTCGGCGAGGCACTCCGACAGGAAGCCCGCGCGGCGCCCGGCCGGTACGGCCGGATCGAGAACGAACAGGGGCACCACCAGTCGGGCGCGGGCGCACGCGGCGGCCAGCGCGGGGTGGTCGGCGACCCGCAGGTCCCGGTTGAACAGCACGATCACGGTATCCATCACCTGGGTGTTCGTGCCGAGGGCGGCCGGGGGTTGCATGCGGTCAGGCGGGAACGTGGTTGCGCAGCCGCAGCGCCTCCGGGTAGGGGCGGAAGTAGCTCTGCTCCTCCAGGTAGGCGGCGCCCTCGCCGCGCGCGTGGTGGCGCAGCAGCGTGACCGGGACGCTCAGCGGCAGCAGGCCGTCCCGGTAGGAGCCGATGACCGCGAGCAGGTCGTCGCGCCTGGCCCGGTCGAGGGCCAGCATGCCGAGGCAGTGGTGCAGGACGTTGACGTGCCTGCCGGGGCTGGTCCTGCGGGCCAGCGCCCTGCGGAACACCTCGGCGTAGGCGGCGGCGGGGCGCTCGTCGGCGCGGGCGGCGATGCGGCCCGCCTCGCGGTAGAGCTCGGGGTCGTGGGCGAGAAGCTGCATCTTGTGGCGGGCGTGGAAGGCCACCAGGTCGCGGGGCCGCCAGTCGCCGGACAGCAGTTCGCGCAGCCGCGCGTGGGCGAAGACGCGCTCCACGAATGCCTCGCGCAACGGCGTGTCGCGCAGGCGGCCCTCGTCCTCGACGGGCAGCAGCGGGTGCGCGCGTATGACGGTGTCGGCGAACAGGCCCCGGTTGCGGCGGTTGAGCGCCGGGCCCTGCGCACGGTAGAGGGGTACGCCATGGATGCCGCAGGTGGGGCTCTTGGCCTTGAAGACGTAGCCGTCGACGTCGAGGGCGGCGGCGCGGGCGCTCGCGAGCGTGCTCATACGGCCGGTCAGGTCGGCGCGGGTGGTCCTGGTCATCAGGCGGGGGCCGGTGGGCGAGTCCTCCAGGCGGAGGGTCTCGCGCGGGGTGCCGAGGCCGATCTCCATCTCCGGGCAGATCAGTACCCAGTCGACGTACGGGTCGAGCGCCCCCGAGAGGAAGCGGTCGCGGCTGTGGCCGCCGTTGAACCGTACGGGCTCGCCGAGCAGGCAGCTTGAGGCGGCGATCCGGGGCCGGGTCACGCGGTGGCCAGCAAGTCGTGGAGGCGGTGCAGCCCCCGGGCGGTACGGGCCTTGACGGTGCCGAGCGGGACGCGCAGGCGGGCGGCGATCTCGCGCTGGGTGAGATCGGCGAAGTAGGCCAGTGCGATGGCCTCGCGCTGCGCGGGCGGGAGCGCGGCCATGGCCCGCCTGAGCCGGTCGCGGTCGGCGTGGGAGTCACGGTCGTCGCCCGCCGGTTCCGCGACCCATTCCAGCGGGATCGTGGGCGGACGGCGGGCGCGCAGGTGGTCCACGGCCCTGCGGTGGGCGATGGCCAGCAGCCACGCGGCCAGGTCGCGGCCGGGGTCGAAGCGGTGCCGCGAGCGCCACGCCTCGGCGAAGACGACCTGGGCGACGTCGTCGAGGTCCTGCGGCGGAACCAGCCGGCGCAGGTAGGAGCGGACCAGGGCCGCGTGTGTGCGGTAGCAGTCGGCGATGACGTCCATGGGTCCCCTTCCCCCTTCCCTCAGAACCCTGCCAGCCGGTACGGCCCGCCACCACCAAGACCGCGAAGATTCCCCGTGTCGCCGGGTTCAGCCGAACCGCACTCCGGTCAGTTTCTCCGACACCTCCCACAGCCTGCGCCCGATCTCGGTGGCGGTGGCGGTGGGGGCCAGGCGCACCCGGGTCGGCGCGCCGCGTAGTTCGCCCCTGCCGTCCGGGCCGAAGAACTGGCCGCTCGCGGCGTCCGGCGCGGTCGCGGCGTACAACTGCGGGAGCGCGCCCTGATCGGCCGCCTGCGCGAGCGGGGACAGGATCCGGCCGAACAACAGGCTCACCAGGCCGACCGGACCGCCCGTCTGCAGGCTGGTCGAGGTGTAGCCGGGGTGGGCGAGCAGGCTGCGCACCGGGCTGCCCGCCTGTGCCAGCCTCCGGTGGAGTTCCCAGCCGAAGACGGCGTTGGCGAGCTTGGACTGGTTGTAGAAGCCCATGGGCGAGTACTTGCGTTCGCCGGACAGGTCGTCGAAGAAGATCCGCGCCCGGCGGTGGTTGGTGGAGCTCACGGTGACCACGCGGGGGTCTGCGCCTCCGGCCAGCAGGTCGAGCAGCAGGCCGGTGAGGGCGAAGTGGCCGAGGTGGTTGGCCGCGAACTGGATCTCGTGGCCCTGCGCGCTGAGCGTGCGGGGCGGCGCCATGACTCCGGCGTTGTTGACCAGGACGTCCAGCCGCGCGTGGTCGCGGCGCAGCCCGTCGGCGAAGGCGCGCACGGACTCCAGGTCGGCCAGGTCGAGCGGGCGGGTCTCCAGGCGGGACTCCGGTAGCCCTGCGGTGAGGTCCGCCATGGCCCGCCGGCCTCTGGCCTCGTCGCGCACGGCGAGGATCACGTGCCCGCCCTTGCGGGCGACGGCCCGTGTGGTCGCCAGTCCGAGGCCGCTGTTGGCTCCGGTGACGACGAACGTCCGCTCGGACTGGTCGGGGATCTGGGTGGCCGACCACGACTGCCGCTTTCTCATGCGGCACACGTTGCCCCCAATGACACTCTGTGTCAAGTCGCGCCTGTGTGCCATGAACGGCATGGAGCGTACGATGATGGGGTGACGACCGACGCGGAGACGAGCCTGGCCCAGCGCAAGCGGCGGCTCGTCTCGGACGAGCTGACCGGATCCGCGCTGCAGTTGCTGGCGCTGAAGGGGTTCGACGCGGTCACGGTCGACGAGATCGTCGCCGCCGCGGGCGTGTCCAGGCGGACGTTCTTCCGCTACTTCGCCTCGAAGGAGGACGTGGTCGTCCAGTTCCTGGCCGAGATGGGCGCCGGGATGCGCGCGGAACTGGCGGCCCGGCCCCCGGCCGAGCCGCCGTCGGCGGCGCTGCGCCACACGGTCTGGGCCTGCGTCAACGCCTGCGCGGGCGACGCCGATCGCACACTGCGCGTGGTGCGGCTGATCCTCGGCACGCCCGCCCTGCTCGCCCGGTTCCTGGAGCGGCAGGCGCACTGGCGCGACGAACTGGCGGCGGAGACCGCCCTGCGCCTGGGCCGCGACCCGGTGACCGACCTGTATCCGCAGCTCGCGGCCGGGATGGCGCTGTCGGCGTTCAACACCGTGCTGGCGCGGTGGAGCGACAGCGACGGAGCGGAGGACCCGGCCGACCTCATCGACCGGGCCTTCGTGGTCATCGCGCCCGCACTGGACACCGCCGCCTGAGGGTCAGAGCGTCACCGGCAGCGTGGCCAGCCGCCAGGTGCCGGGGTCGGGGACCCGGGTCGCGCCGTCGCCCGCCGTCGCGAGAGCGGGGTGTCTGCGCAGCAGCGCGGTCAGCGCCACCTCGATCTCCACCCGGGCCAGCGACGCGCCCAGGCAGAAGTGCGGCCCATGGGCGAAGCCGAGGTGCGCGGCCTCACCTGGCGACCTGGTCAGGTCGAGCCGTTCGGGGTCGGTGTACACGCGCGGGTCACGGTTGACGGCGGCGATGGCGGCGGTGACGGCCTCGCCCGCGCGGATCCGCACGCCCTCGAACTCCACGTCCTCGGTGGCGAACCGGGGGAAGGTGAGCAACTGCGGCCCGGCCCAGCGGATCAGCTCCTCGACGGCCCAGGCCATGCGCTCGGGCTCGGCCCGCAGGAGCGCGAGCTGGTCGGGGTGGCGCAGCAGGACCTCGACGGCGTTGGCGAGCTGGGTGGTGACGGGGGCCTGCCCGGCGAGGGCGAGCTGCCATACGAACGTGACCAGTTCGGTGTCGTCCAGGCGGTCGCCGTCGGCCTCCTGCGCCCTGATCAGGTCGGAGATGAGGTTCTCGCCGGGTTCCGCGCGATGGTGGGCGACGGCGGCCTCGGCGCCGGCCATGACGCGGGGGATCGCCTCGATGAACTCCTGGCCGTGCCCGGCCTGGATGGCGGCGCCGTACCTGCGCCAGTCGGCGCGGTCGGCCTCGGGGATGCCGACCAGGTCGCAGATCACGTCGGCCGGGATCGGGCGGGCGAAGTGCTCCTGAAGGTCCACGACGCCGTCCACGGCGTGGCCGGGCAGCTCGTCCAGGATCCTCTCGACGATGGCCTCGATCCGCGTCCGGAGCCCGTGCATGCGCCGGGCCGTGAACGCCGGTGAGACCAGCCTGCGCAGGCGGGTGTGCTCGGCGCCCTCCAAGGTGCCGAGCGAGCGCAGGTACTTGCGGCAGGGGTCGGGGATGGGCAGGTCGAGAAAGGTGTTGGGGCCCATCGCGAAGCGGGGGTCGCTCAGCATCGCGCGCGCGGCGGAGTGGCGGGTCATCGCCCACATGACGCCGAATCCGGGGGCCACCAGCCGGGCGACGGGCCCCTGCTCGCGCGCCCGGCCGTAGACGGTGGCGGGATCGCGCACCACCTCGGGGTCGGCGAGGTCGATCTCCGGGATCATCCGGCCTCCATTCAGATGTTTCCATCATTCAGATGATGCTGTCATTTGAATGGTGACGCTATCGTGGTGCCCGACGCGCGGCAACCGAGGAGGACCATGGCCCGGCTCAGCAGGGCGGAGCTGCAGGAGCGCACCCGCGCCCGGGTGCTGTCGGCGGCCAGGGACGAGTTCGCCGAGCGCGGCTTCCGCGAGGCCAGGATCGACTCCATCGCCGAACGCGCCGACCTCACCCGCGGCGCCGTCTACTCCAACTTCCCCGGCAAACGCGCCCTCTATTTCGCCGTGCTCGCCGAGGCCATCCCCGAGGCCATCCCCGAGGACACGGGGCAGCGAGGGGAGGCCCCGTCGGCGGCCGAGGCGCTACGCGCCTTCGCCAGGGCGTGGCTGGCCCGGCTGCCCCTGTCCGCAGAGGAGGCGCCCGGACGGCTCGGCGCCGACCTGCTCGCCGAGGTGCAGTCGGACGAACTGACCCGGGTGCCGTACACCGAACTGATGCGTCTGGACGCGCTCCTGCTCGGCCTCGCGCTCGAACGCCTGGAACCCGGTCGACGCCGGGTCGGTTTGGCGGGCGCCGCGCTCACCCTGCTCCAAGGAGCGCGGCAACTCGCCGCCGCCGCGCCCGGATTCGTCGATCCGTTCCACACCGCCGCCGCCGTCGCCCACCTGGCCGGCCTCGAACTCGACGAGGACCGGCCCCCGCCGCACCTGGCGTGGGCCCCGCAGGCGGGG
>NZ_BAAAHQ010000006.1:25537-26458 GCF_039525605.1 Nonomuraea longicatena
CCACCGACGAGCCGTGGGCGCCGCCGCCCGCGACCGACGTCCTGACCGGCGAGAGCGCCCCGCCGCACGGCGACGGCGTGGTCGCCGTCCTCGGCCTGCACCGGCTGTCCGCCGTCGAGGAGGCGGTGAGAAGCGGTCACGCCGTCACCCTGGTGGCCGTCACGAGCACGCCCGGCGAGCTGATGCCGCTGGCCGCCCTGGTCGTCACCGAACTGCGCGGCCTGCTGCGCCAGGCGGTGCCCGCGCACGCGTGGCCCGCTCTGCGGATCGTGCTCGACGCCGACGGCGCCGTCGCGGCCGCCGCAGGCGTCGACCGGCCCGGTGACACCACGGAGACCGCGCTCCGTGTGACGGGCGGACGCGTCGTCGCCCGCGCGAGCGGACACGGCGCCTGCCACTCCGCCGGAAACCCGGTTGCGCCCGCCGCCTATGATGGAGGCATGTCTACGCCCCGGATCTCTTAGCCAGGACACCCGCTTTCGCAGCACCCGTGTGTCCACAGGCTTATCCGGAGCGTCATCCATGCTTGCCTTCCGTGACGTCGACGTACGCGTCGGCGCCCGTCTTCTGCTGTCCTCCATCACCGCCCACGTCGCCCCTGGCGACCGCGTCGGCCTCGTCGGCCGCAACGGGGCGGGCAAGACCACCCTGCTCAGAACCCTCGCCGGCCAGGCCCAGCCGGCGGCGGGCACGATCACGGCCTCGGCGCCCGTCGGCTATCTGCCGCAGGACCCCGCCGCGGCCGATCCGGCCGCGAGCGTCGCCGACCGCATCCTGTCCGCGCGCGGCATGGACGCCGCCGTCCGCGCGCTGCGCGCCGCCGAACTCGCGCTCGGCGACGGCGGCGAGCGGGCCATGACCGGCTACGTTCGCGCCGAGGCCGAGTTCCAGGCGGGCGGCGGGTACGGCGCCGAGGCCGAG
>NZ_BAAAHQ010000006.1:26494-64887 GCF_039525605.1 Nonomuraea longicatena
GTAGGCGTGGTAGGTGGAGACCGTCGGCTCGTCGTCCAGCAGCGACCGATCGACCAGGCCCGCCTCGGCCAGCCCGTCGAGGCGTTCGCCCGGCCGCTCGGCACCCTGTCCGGCGGCCAGCGGCGCCGGGTCGAACTCGCCCGCGTGCTGTTCGCCGAGCAGGGCACGCTTCTGCTCGACGAACCCACCAACCACCTCGACGGCGACTCGGTCGCCTGGCTGCGCGCCTTCCTGACCGGCTACCCCGGCGGGCTGGTGCTCATCAGCCACGACACCGGGCTGCTCGCCGACGTCGTCAACCGCGTCTGGCACCTGGACGCGGCCACGGCCGCCCTGGAGGTGCACAACACCGGGTGGACGACGTATCTCGCCGACCGGGCGGCCGACGACCGCCGCGAGGCCCGGCTGCGGGCCGCCGCCGAACGCAAGGCCGCCGCGCTGCACGCCCAGGCCGAGCGGATGCGGTCGCGGTCGGCGACCGCCGTACGGGCCAGGGACATGGCACGCCGCGCCGACCGGATGCTGGCCGCCACGCGGCCGGCCCGCCGTACGGACCAGGTCGCGCGGATCCGACTGCCCGAACCGGCGCCGAGCGGGCGCACCCCGCTCGGCGCGGTCTCCCTCGCCAAGTCGTACGGCGAACGCCCGGTGCTGGCCGGGGTGGACCTCGCCGTCGACCGGGGCAGCCGCCTGGTCGTCCTGGGCCTCAACGGCGCGGGCAAGACCACTCTGCTGCGACTGCTGGCGGGCAGGGAGCGGCCGGACGCGGGGCGGGTGGTCCACGGGCACGGGCTGCGGCTCGGCTACTTCGCACAGGAGCACGACACGCTCGACGGGCGGCTGACCGTACGGGAGAACCTGGCACTGGCGGCACCGCACCTGACCGACGGCGAGGCCCGCCGGGTGCTGGGGGCGTTCCTGTTCGGCGGCGACGACGGCGACAAGCCCGCAGGGGTGCTGTCGGGCGGGGAGAAGACCCGGCTGGCGCTGGCCGGGCTGGTCACCTCGGGGGCGAACGTGCTGCTGCTGGACGAGCCCACCAACAATCTCGACCCGGCTTCGCGGGCCGAGATCCTCGCGGCGGTGGGCGCCTACCGGGGCGCCGTCGTCATGGTGACCCACGACGAGGAGGCCGTTGCGGCGCTACGGCCGGAGCGGGTGCTGCTGCTGCCCGACGGCGTCGAGGACCTGTGGAGCCCCGACTACGGCGACCTCGTCGGACTGTCGTGAGACGTACATCACACTCGCGCCCACTGGACCTCAAGGTTACTTGAGATAACACCATGGAGCACATGACGACGAACGAGGTTGAGCTCGCGGCGATCAAGCAGATCGTCGCCACCGTTGAGCACGCGCAGAACAACGAACTGGTCGACGAATTCGTGGGACTTTTCCGCGAGGACGCGATCTGGACCACAGGACACGGCAAACGACTTTTCGGCAGGGACACCATCGCGGCCTTCACCCGGCAGGTGCTGCCGGGCGCGATGAGCGACACGACGGTGACGTTCGAGGTGGAGCACGTGCTGTTCCTGCGCCCCGACGTCGCCGCCGTGAAGGTGCGCCAGGTGTCGCGGACCGGCGACGAGGGATATGTCGGCACCCCGATGTACGTCCTGACGAAGGAGGAGGGCGCCTGGAAGATCACCGCAGCCCAGAACACGGTGGTCGTGGACGAAGGTTGACCGCGGACGCGGAAGGCGCTGCCCCGATCGGGGCAGCGCCTTCACTGTTGGGTGCGGTTAGTCGGGCTTGGCCCGCATGAGGAACCTGACGAGGAACCAGGCCACGGCATACCCCTTCTTGCGCGGGGTGTCAGCCATGGGCCGGGTGCTCGCCGGGCCGTGCCCGGTGCCCTGGTCGGCCATGAACTCCTTCTGCTGCCTCGCGGAGCGGGTGTAGGTTCTCAGCTCCGTGTGCGAGTAGCGCTGCGAGCCCATCTGCTGGTCGATCGACCTCAACTGCTGCTCGGACAGCCCCCTTCTCGGCTGCTGCGCCTGACTGTTGTTGTTGGCCGGATTCCGCTGGGCCCTGGGCGGAGTCGCCCGCTGCTGCGCCCTGCGGGTCGTGGGCCGGTGCGCGGGCCTGGCCCTGATCGCCTTGGCCCGCTGGGTCGCCGCCCGCTGCGCCCGCGCTCGCGCCGACGCCTGCCTGGCTCGTGCCCGTTGCGCGGCCGCCCGCTGGCGTGCGGCCGCAGCCCGCTGACGGGAGGCGGCGGCACGTGCCCGAGCCGCCGCGGCCCTGCGCTTGGCGGCGGCCTCCGCCGCCTTCTTCGCCTTCTCCTCGGCCTTCCTCTTGGCCTCGGCCTTGGCCTTCTTCTTCGCCTCGGCGATGGCCTTGCGCCTGGCCTCTTCAAGGGCCTTGCGCCGGGCCTCGGCGATGGCCTTGCGCTTGGCCTCTTCAAGGGCTCGGCGCCGGGCGGCCTGCTCGGCGAGCTTGCGGGCCAGCGCCCGTGCCGCAGCCCGGCGGGCCGCGATCTGCAGGGCGACCCGCACCGCGACAGCGGCGGCGAACCAGAACAGCTGCCCGTCGGGGTCGGTCATGGACACCGGGCTGTTGTTGGCGTAGGAGTAGCCCTGCAACTGCTGCGGGTCGCTCTCGTCGATGACCGGGTCCACCGACAGGAACCGGCCGATCGCCGGGTCGTACTCGCGGGCCCCCAGATGCACCAGGCCGGTCGTGGCGTCCACGGTTCCGCCGACGAAGCCGCGTTCACCCGGCCACCAGGTCGGCGCGGCGCCACGGTCGGTGCCGAAGGGGGTCTGCCTGCGGATCGCCACGTCGCCGGTGTCGGCGTTGACAGCGGCCTGGGCCGTGCCGTGGTGGTCGGCGGCGAAGAAGTACACCTTGCCCGCCGAGTCGCGCATCGCCACCGCGTCGCCGTTGACGGTGTAGTAGCGACTGCCCTCGACGACCTGCTTGGCGGTGTCCAGCCGCAGCTCCATGTCGTCGACGTAGAGCGTGCTCTCCGTCGGCGTCTTGCGGAGCAGACGGTCGCCGTCGGCGTCGTAGACGAAGGAGGTGGTCTTGCCCGCCTCCGTCACCGACTCCAGGTTGCCCTCGGCGTCCCAGATCAGCCGCTGCTCGGCGGTACCGGTACGGCGCACGACCGTGTTACCGGAGGCGTCGTACTCGTAGGAGGACGCCTGGCCGCCGCCCGTCGGCGTGACCGCCGTCAGCGCGTGCGGCCGGGGGCCGCCCGCCTTCGGGTAGCTGTAGTCGCGCACGACCTCCTGCCGTCCGGCGAAGGCGTGGTGCGTCTCCTTCGTCCGGTTGCCCACCAGATCGTAGGCGTAGCTGGTGGCGTACGGCGCCGCACCACCGATCACCTCGGGCCGGGGCGAGCCGCTGGCACAGCTGTCCGTGGCCGTCCAGGCGGAGGTGAGCCGCCGCAGGTAGTCGTAGGTGAAGCACTGGGTGTCGGCGTCGCGGCCGCCCGCCCGGTCGGAGATGCGGGTGACGTTGCCGACCGCGTCGTAGGTGTAGTTGAGATCCATGTCGGAGCTGGCGGCGTTGTCCCTGTCCAGCTGCGACCTGATGAGCCGGCCGGTGCCCTCCTCGTGCGTGTAGGTGAGCCACGTCTTGCGGGTGCCCGTGCTCAGCTCGTACTGCAGGGTCTCGCCGAGCTTGCCGTAGCGGGCGTCGGTGACGTAGGGGGACAGGCCCTCGACCCGGTTGGGCTGGCGCAGCCCGTCGTAGCCGTAGGTCACGGTCTCGTCCGGCAGTCCGCCCGCAGCAGGGAAGGTGATGGACTGCACCTGGTCGTCGGCGGTGTAGCGGGTGTTGAACTGGTAGGTGCCGGCGAGCTTGCCCTCACGCGCGGGGATCGTGACGCTCTGCCGCAGAGTGCGGTACTCCCGGTCGATCGCCTCGGTCTTCGCGCTGTAGGCCTGGCCGTCCACGTAGCGGACGGTCTCGGCCAGGTGCCCCTTGGCCAGGACGTCGTAGCGCCACTCCGCCAGCAGGGGACCGTTGGCCGCGTCCTTGCGGGTGGCGGTCTTGCGGCCGAGCGCGTCGTAGGTGTGGAAGAGGGTGGTGCCGCGCGCGTCGGTGGTGGAGACCTCCTCGTCGAGGTCGTTGAACACGCGGGTGGTCGTGCCCTTGTCCGGGTCCTCCGTCTTGATCTCGCGGTCGCGCAGGTCGTAGTGGTGGCGCCACACGTTGCCCGCAGGGTCGGTCAGGCTGGTGATCCGGCCCGCCTTGTCGTAGGTGTACTTGGTGGCGTCGTACTCGCCGGTGGGCGTCGCGCCCTTGTACTGACGCTGCTCGACGACCTGGTCGTCGGCGTTGGTGAGCAGGGTCGTGGCGGTTCCGCCGGCCACCGGGGTCACGTGCTGCTTGTCGGCCGCGCGCCGGACGCCGACCTTCCACTTCTCCTGGCCCTTGACGCGGAAGCTCTGGCCGGCCAGTTCGCCGGACCCGTCGAAGGTGGAGACGATCTGCCCGGCGACCTTGTCGTCGACGGCGTCGAACAGGTTCGTCTCCGGGTCGCCGAGGGCGTAGTAGCCCTCGTTGCTCTTGGCGACGTCACCGGTGGAGTTGTAGAAGGTGTCGGTGATCGTCCGGCCGCCGCCGGGGGCGGGCTCCTGGGTCTGACGCTCGCGCATCAGGCCGTCGAACAGCTCATGGCTGGCGATGTAGGTGCCGTCGGTGGCGAGCGTCTTGGTGGTGACGATGTTGGGTCCGTCACTGCGGACGGTGTAGGAGTACTCGGTGTTGGGCGTCTGACCGGCCGACTTGCTCCGGTCGTGCTGCCACACCTTGGCGACCCGGCCGAGCGGGTCGTGATCGAGGTCGGTACGGCGCCCGTTCTCGTCGACCTCCGCGATCGGCTCGTCCCAGGCGGGTTCGACGTAGGTGACGTCGGAGTGTCCGAGCGGGTTGGTGGTGCGGACCTCGGTCGCGTGGCCGCCCCGGGCCGGGACGTACGCGGTCGTGATCGAGCCGCTGGCGCCGTCGGTCTCCTTCACCAGGCGGCCGTACTCGTCGTAGCTGCGCGACTCGGTCGCCACGTACTGCGGCGAGGCGCCGCTGTAGGTGGTCAGCTCCTCCTCACGGGTCACGTCGCCGCGCATCGGGACCGTGCCGAAGGTGCGGCCGTCGAACTGGAAACGCTCGTCCGACAGCACGTCCGCCGGCCGCTGCGGCTCGACGGAGCACGGCTTGCCGACCGTCTCCACACGGCTGGTGAAGTCGAGCATCCAGGCAGCCGTATCACGCAGGTGCGTGTAGCGGGTGCAGGTGTCGTCGGCCGCGTCGGCGACGTCGCCGAGGTCGCTGACCTGCGTGACCTGCCCGTACTCGTCGTAGGCGCGCTCTTCTGCGGTGCGCCGCCAGGTGCCGTCCTCCTTCAGGTCCCGGGTGGCCGCCTTCGCCGGCTGGACGACGTGGGCGGTCTTGGTCACCCCTTCGAAGGTGGACTCGGCCGACTTACGCGACCACGGCTCCTCGATGGTGGACGTCAGGACCTTGCCGCCGTCGCCGTCGAAGACGATCGTCTCCAGTTCGGCTCCGGCGAGGTGGTCGAGGTCGTCGCGGGACTTGTTCTCCGTGTCGGTGACCTTGACGCTCGTCCGGGTGCCGTCGGCCAGCCGGTCGTTGTGCAGTCCCCGGTAGAAGCGCTGTTCGGTCAGCGTACGCGGGCCGTCCTGGCCGTCACCCTGCCGAATCCGGACCCGGCCGTAGCCGCGCCAGTCGGACCACGTGCGCTCCTTGGGCTTGGTCAGGATGTTCTCGCTGTAGCGCCAGCCGGAGCCGTCGAGGTACTCGTAGTCGGTGACCAGCCACGGCGAACGCGCGGTCCGGTCGACCTCGACGGTCTGGGCGACGACGTACTTGTGGAACCAGTCGAGGACCTCAAGCTCGTTCGGCGGTGCCCACCTCTGCGGGAAGCAGCGCTTGGTGTTACGGTCTGCGGCCGGCAGGCCGGTGGCCGCGCACTCCTCCGCCGCGTAGTTGACCCGGACCTCGGCTCCCGCCTCGGTGTTGATCGACTGCACCCGCCACTTGAACAGCGGGGCCCGGCCCTCGTTGGAGTCGACGCGGTTGCGCAGCTGCACTCCGGCGAAGGTCACGGCGGGCAGGGCGAGGGTGCCGCCGACGTGACCGGTGTGCTGGACGGACTCCAGCCACAGCGCCGGGCTGAGCCCGTCGCCCGTGGCGGGGAAGCCGTGCTTCAGCGTCCAGGAGTCCACGTCCTTGAACGCGGTGCCCGAGCGGACCTGCGTCGTCACCTTCGCCAGCCGCTTACGGGTCCAGAACGTGGGGGACAGGCGGTCCTTGCAGCTCTCACCCGCGTTGCAGTTGCGGTCGAAGGGCACGTCCGGCCAGTGCTTGGCCGTGTCCTTGGTGAGCTGCGCGGGCTCGCAGGTGACGGCGCCGCCGGGCACGCACCGCTCGGCGACCGTGAAGTTCACCCGGGAGGCCGGGGCGACGGTGAACAGGTCGTCCTTGCGGTAGCCGTAGTCGATGCGGGTCAGGTAGCCGGCACGGACGTAAGGGGTCTCCAGCTCGGGCTTCTCGTTGCGGCCGTAGTGGTTGCCCTCGGTGGCGTACCAGTAGGTGATGGCGTTGGCGTGCCGGTCCTCGACGTAGTCGAGGTTCCACCGCCACGCCTGCTGGCACCACGCGTTGGCGGGGGTGGCGTTGTGGCAGGGCTCGCCCGCCTCGTTGCCGAACACCGGGACGGTCCAGGCCGACTTCGTCTCCTCCTTGCCCGAGGTCCAGCCGTGCAGCCGGTTCAGGCCGAAGTGGTAGACGGTGCCGTCGGTCGTCGTGAGCTTCCAGTGCTCGCCGTTGTTGTCGCCGTTGGCGGCGCCGGTGGCCAGCTCGATCCGGGTGCCGTCGTCGCGCTTGGGCCGCCACTGCTTGGTCGTGGCGTCCTTGACCAGCTCCGTCGAGCTGCCGTTCAGCACCAGGGTGGCGTTGTCGTGGTCCCAGCACAGGTCGCCGGTCTTACGGCCGTCGGCCATGCAGGACTTGTAGCGGCGCTCGATGTAGCCGCCGGGGGTGAGGTCGAAGCCCTCGCCCGCCCACGATGTCTGGTTGTTGGTGGCGGAGGTGCGCCCGTCCACGCTCTGGGCGGAGTAGCTCAGGCTGAACTCGGGTTCCTCGCCGCCGATCGACGGCGGGACCCGCATCGGGTGGTTCCAGCTGAAGTCACCGGACTGGGTGCCGACGCTCCACGACGAGGACGCCGACAGCCCGGTCGCCGAGTAGTCGCCGGAGGAGCCCGCCGCCGACGCGGTCAGCGCGTACAGGGACGCGCCGGAGGCCGCGACGTCCACGTCGGCCTGCACGGTGCCGGCCTTGAGATCGTTGCGGGTCGGCACCGGCTCCGGACTCGGGCACGGCGTCCCGGCGTCCGCCTGGGCACCGCTCAGCGCGCATTCGGGCAGTTTGACCAATTGCAGGCGCGAGGCGTAGTCGCCGCCGAAAGCATGGCGGAAGCCCGAATAGTCGAGCTCAACCCTGGCCGGGCCGCCCCGGGTGGCGCCCTGCCCCTTGGACAGGCGCAGGGCCACGCCGGACACGCCCGGCGTCTCGGCCCGGTCGAGCACCTCGACCTTCACCTGCTCGGGTGCGGCCTGGGCGCGCCGGGCGTCGGAGGGAGCGGCCAGCCGTACGGGCAGGCTGCCCGCACTGACCGCGGCCTTGTCGCCGGGCGCCAGTTCGGCCGTGCCCGCCTTCGGCCACGACACGGCGGCGGGGGTCTTCATGGCCCGTTCGGCCGTGAGGTTCTTGCTCTTGGGCAGCACGGGGACCGAGCGGCCGGGCACCGGTTCCTGCTTCTGCACCCCGGGCCGTTCCCGGGGTGCGGCCTGCGCGGGCATGGCGTACACGAGCGGAACCGTCACCAACACCGCGGTAGCGGCGCAGCCCCGGACGAACCACCGGAACTTACGGGCGGACCACTCGAAAATCAGAAAAGTCGAACGGGTGTGTTCGGAGAACTCCTCTAAATCGTTCATCTCACCGTCCTGAGGTCGGGCATGGGTACGGCCCGGCAGGGCGGAGCCTCGGTGTGGCTCCGCCCCGCAGGGTGGTGCTATGCGGCGGCCAGCTGAGCGATGTCCAGATCGCCCAGCGCGCCCTGATAGGTACGGACGTCGTCGGCGAAGCCCGGCCAGTGGCCGGAGAAGACGCCGTCGCGAAGGACCCGGCCCAGTTGGAGCGGGCCGCCCGAGTTCCATGTGCTCAAATGGTCGATCTCGGTGGTGGCCACGAGCTGGCCGCCCACGTAGACGCGCAGCTTCCTGGCGAGCGCGTCGTAGACGCCCGCGACGTGTGTCCACTCCATGGCGTACGGCACCGCGTCCGAGCGGGTGCGCGTCACGGGCGCCCCGTCGGCGTCGGCGCTGGTCATCCCGAAGGTCCAGCGCGGGCCGTCGGCGGCGTAGCCGAGGGTGAAGCCGCTGCCTCTGCTGCCGTTCTGCGAGAGCACGGCGGCGTCGGCGGCGGGCAGCGCGTCGAGTTGCACCCACGCCGCCACGGTGAAGCTGTCGTCGGTGCGTACGGCGGCCTTCGGCGCCTGGCCGTGGCCGGTCGCCCCGTCGAGCGCGAGCGCGCCGTCCACCCAGCCGCCGGCCCAGCTCGCGCCCGAGCCGAGCGCGAGCGCACCGGTACGGCCGGAGGCGTCGGCGGCCGACGTGCCGGCGGTCTCGTCCAGCTTCCAGTGGCCGGTGAGCGTGGCGGCGTGGTTGACCAGCTTGACCACCTCGTCGTCGGCCAGGACGCGGTCGTGGGCGCGGACCTCGTCCACCTCGCCGGGCCACGGGTCGCTCTGCCTGCCCTGGTAGAGGGCCTGCCCGAGTTGCAGGGCGGTGGCCGGGCCGGTGCCTCCGTGGTAGGCGACCGGCCCGGCGGCCAGTCGTCCGTTGACGTAGAGGAACAGCGAGCGGGTGGCCGAGTCGTAGACGCCGGTCAGGTGTGTCCACTGGCCCGCGACCGGCGCGGTGGTGGCGTTCTCCGCCCAGACGGTCTGCGACGTGCCGCCGGGGTTGTTCATCATGAACGCCCACGACTTGGTGGTGGCCCGGTAGCCGAGCCACAGGCCGCTGTTGTCCTGGCCGCTCTGGGCGACGGCGGCGGCGTTGCCGGTGGGCAGCGAGCTGAGCCGTACCCATGCCGAGATCGCGAGGTTGCGGTCGGTCTGCACGGCTCCGCCGCTGACCGAGGCGTGCTGGCCGGCGCCCGCGAAGCGCAGCGCCCGGCCTGCCCGGCCCTCGGCCCAGGTGCCGCCGGAGACGGTTGCCGGGCGGGTGCCCACCTCGTCCTTGGCGGTCGTGCCGGAGCCTTCGTCGAGCCGCCAGAAGCCGGTGGGGCCGGTGCCCGCGCGCACGTTGAAGACGTAGCTGCGGATGGGGCCCAGCTTGCCCGCGGCGTCCTTGCTGCGGACCGACAGGACGTTCGGGCCCTCCTCCAGCGGGGTGAGCCGGATCGTGGCCGGGCCGCCCGCCGCGTCGGCGCGCACCTCCGTGGTGGGGTTGGTGTTGAGGCCGTACAGGTAGGAGGTCACGTCGGTGACGCCGTTGGCGCCGAAGGTGAACTCACCCGCCCGGCCGATCCCGTCGGCCCACGCGTTCTCCGGGTACTGCGGCGAGGTGACCGTGCTCTCCTTGCCCGGCGCGTTGGTGTCGACGCCGATCTCGCAGTACGGTCCCCAGGCGCTGTTGGCCTTGCCGTCCTCGCCGCGCACCCTCCAGCGGATCACCGAGTTGTCGGTGAACGCGCCGGCGGGGACGGTGGCGGTGAAGGCGTTGCCCGAGGCCGCGGCCGGGGTGAGCGTCTCGCCCACCTTCGTCCCCGCGGCGTTGTACCACTCGAAGCGGCCCTTCACGGAGTTGTCGCCGTCACGGAGCTTGGCCCACAGCTTCGGTGTGGCCGAGCCGACGAGGGGCCTGCCCGTGCCGCTCACGCAGCCGCCGCCCGGGTCGGACCAGATGTCGGCCGTGACGGGCGTGGTGGGGATGGTGTTGTACTCGACGACCAGCGTGGGGTTGTTCTTGAACTTCTTCCAGCTCTGGGTGTCGGTCTCCTTGGTGGCCTTCAGTCCCATCGTGATGTGCGGCCACTTCTTCTCCGACGCCTGGACGGCCGCGGCCGTCGCGTCGAACTCCACGCCGCCCGCCGGGCAGGCGGTGCCCCAGCCCTTGGCAACGTTTACAGTTTGCAGCTGGGTGGCCCACGACGGCTGTTCCGCCCAGGTGGTGCCCCTGCCGATGGTGCCGGTCAGCCACAGTTCGACGGCGCTCTTCGTGCACGACCACGACCACGTCTCGTAGGTGCGCAGCGTGGCCTTGATGATCTGCTTGCCGTGGATGGCGCTGCCGGTGTTCATCTGGAAGAACGACCGGTTGGTGCCGCCCGTCTGGTTCTCGTGGCCGACGCGGGCCACATCGCTGGAGTTGAGGTAGTTGGTGGTCGCGTACTTCTTCCAGACCGCGGTCCAGGCGCCGCGCGCGGCCGAAACCGACGGGTCCAGGTAGACGGGGAAGCGGGTCGCCGGGTCCTTCAGCATGCGGCGGTCGGGGGTCAGGGTCAGCGCGTCGCCGCCGACGGCCAGCCCCATGGCCTCGTGCTTCGAACCGGGGCTCGGGCCCTGTCCGGGCTGGGCGGCGAGAGCCGTCCGGCTACCCGGCTGGGGGGCCGGTGTGTCCCACATGAGGGGGGTGGGCGCGGTGAACACGTCGGCGCCCGTGCGGTCCACGGCCTGCAGCCCGCCGCCCTTGGCCTGCCGTACGGTGACCCCTTCGCCCTTGAGGGCGAAGCGGAGCCGGTCGAGGCGGCCGCTCAGCGCGGCCTTCCTGCTCTTGACCACCAGGACGTGGGAGAAGCCGTCCACGTCCGCCGTGACCTGGAGGTCCACGTCGGGCAGGACGTCCGCGTAGGTCGCGGTCGGGCCGTCGAGGACGGGTTCCGGGAGCTTGCCCGGCCAGGTGAACGACAGTGACTTGCCGCCTCTGCCGACCTTGGCCATCGGGCTGTCGCCGCCGCCGGAGAAGCGCAGGTCGGCGGCGGTGGCGGCGGGGGCGATCGAGCCGTCGGGCAGCCGGTGCAGGGTGGTGTCCACCGCTGCCCACGCCCCGTCCTTGCGTACCCGGATCGGGCGGGCGTGCTGTTCGAGCACCATCCCGCCCTGGGGGTCGGCGAAGACGGTGCGGGTCTCGGTGCGCAGCGACCCGACCTCGACCCGTTCACCGCTCCGGCGGGCCGCCGCGAGAGCGCCGCGCTCGGTGACCGTCTCCGCCGCCGGTTGCGGGGTGGAGGCCGGGGTTGGGGCGGTGGCCGGGGTGGTAGGAGGTGTCGCCGCCCCGGCCGCGGGTGCGGCCAGTCCTGACATAAGTACAGCAGCCGTCGCGACGACTGCTGTGAGAGGGCGAGGGTTCAGGCGCCCTAAACCGCCTGGACGCTCGCGGGAAGTCGTGGTTTTGACCCGGGGCATCATGCCTCCGTTGGTGCGCTGTAAGCCTGGTATCCAGCGCCAAGTCTGTACATGCGCCATAAATGGATCAAGAGGCTGAGCCCGGTATGTAGAGATTTTCCACGAAATCTTGATTTATTGACATAAACCTACAAAGATCGGCGGCCTTCAGGCTTGACAGCACGGCAGGCCGCGTCCACCCGGCCGTCCCACCCCTCACGGGCGTAAGGTGTGCCAGGTGGAGGCGAGCCCTCGCGACGGGTCGGCCGGCTTCGGATGCAGGTCAACCGACGACCTTCGCCACCTCCGCCACCAGCCGCGCCACCAGTGGCTCCGGCGCCCGCTCGCCCCACACCACGGCCAGCTCGGACGGCTCGGCGTCGCTGACCGGCACCCAACGTACGTTGACCGCCGGAACCCACCGGCTCAGCGGCTCGGGAGCCAGCCACACCCCGCGCCCCCTCGCGACCATGAGCAGGCACTCCTCGATCTGGGCGACCGACGGGCCGAGCGGCGCCGGGCTGCCGTCCGGCCGGGGGTCGGCGATCCAGTGCCGCTCGGACTCCGCCGAGGCGTACACGTCCGGACGGACGACCGGCTCGCCGGACAGCTCGGCCAGCGACACCGACGCGCACCCCGCCAGCGGATGCGACGCCGACAGCGCCACGGCCCTGGAATCGGTGCGGACCACCGCGTGCCGCAGCCCGGGGACACCCACCGGCAGCCACATGAACGCCGCGTCGGCCGTACCGGCCTCGATCAGTTCCAGTTCCTCGCGCGGGCTGCGCACGCTGCTCAGCTCGACCGACAGCCCCGGTACGGCAGACTCCATCGCGTCGGCGACCTCGGCGGCGAACAGGGACGTGGCGTACGGGCAGCAGGCCAGGCGCAGCGACCCGGACTGGCGGCGGGCGGTGTGGCGCACCCGCTCGGTCAGTTCCTCCAGGTCGGCGAGGGCCGCTTGGCCGCCCGCCGCGAGTTCCTCGCCGGCCGCCGTCAGCAGCACTCCTCGTGACGTACGCACCAGCAGCGTCACCCGCAGCGAGCGTTCCAGTTGCTGGACATGGGTGGAGACGGCCTGCTGCGTCAGGTGCAGGCGGGTGGCGGCGCGGGTGATGTTCAGTTCCCGCGCGACCGCGAGAAACGATTCCAGATGCCGAAGGTCCAGGTCGATCACGGGGGACACGGTACTTGCCCGCTTTGTCGCGCGACACAGCGGATGCCTGTGACGGCCCACAGGATCCTTTGTTTCCGCTGGCAGGGTCCTCGGGGGCAGCATTGCAGACGTCCAGCGAACCCCAGCGAAAGGCCGGACATGTCCCGCTTCCGCGACCTCCACGGCAGGGTCGCCCTCGTCGTCGGCGGCGGCAGGGTGATCGCAGAGAACCTCGCCGCACGCGGCGCCACCACGGTGCTCGCCTACGCCCACGACGACGAGGGCGCCCGGCGCACGCTGGCCGTCCTCGACGGGCACGGCGTGAGAGCCGAGGCGATCCGCGCCGACGCCACCGTGGCGGCCGACGTCGACACGCTCGTCGAAGGCGTGGTGTCACGCCACGGCAGGCTCGACGTCGTGGTCCACGCGACCGGGCCGGTGGTCGGGAAGCCGCTGGCCGACCTCGCCGACACCGACTTCGACCACCTCGTCGACCACAACGTCCGCAGTGTCCTGCACACCCTGCGCGCCGCCGCCCTCCACCTGGCCGACGGCGGACGCTACGTCCTGCTGTCCACCACGCTCGCGGCTCCGGCGGCCGGGCTGGACGCGGCCTCCCAGGCCGCCGCCCTCCATCTGATCGCCGCCGCCGCGAAGGACCTCGAAGGCCGCCGCGTCACCGTCAACGCGGTCGGCGTCCGCCACGACGACCGGCCCGCCGGCGCCGTCCCGCTGGTCGCCTGGCTGACCGGCGCCGACGCCGCCCGCGTGTCCGGACAGATCATCCACTCCCGCACCCTGAACCAGGAGCACCGGTCATGACCGCCACGGCATTCACCCCCACACCATCCACCCCCACGACAGAACACGTCTCCTTCCGGCGATGGCTCGGCGTCGCGGCCGTGGCCGTCGGAACCTTCGCCGTCGTCACCGTCGAACAGCTTCCCGTCGGCCTCCTGACCCCCATCGGCGGCGACCTCGGCGTCTCCGAGGGCGCCGCCGGGCTGATGGTGACCGTCCCCGGCCTGGTCGCCTCCGCCGCCGCGCCGCTGCTGCCGGTGGCGATCGGCCGCCTCGACCGGCGGATCGTCCTGATCGGGCTGATGGCGCTCATGGTGCTGGCCAACCTGATGTCGGCGCTCGCGCCCAGCTTCGCCGTCCTGCTCGTCTCCCGGTTCCTCGTCGGGATCAGCATCGGCGGCTTCTGGGCGCTGGCCGCCGGGATCGCCGTCCGCATGGTGCCGGAGTCGCGGGTGCCGCAGGCCACCGCGATCACCTTCGGCGGTGCCACCGCCGCGAACGTCCTCGGGATACCGGCGGGGACGCTGATCGGCGGGTTCACCGACTGGCGGGTCGCGTTCGCGATCGTCGGCGGGCTCGGCCTGCTGGTCGCGATCGCGCTGGCCATGCTGCTGCCGTCCATGCCCGCCACCCAGCCCGTACGGCTGCGCACCCTGGCCCAGCAGCTTCGCAACCCCGCCGTCCGCGCCGGTGTCCTGGCCACGTTCATGCTGGTCAGCGGGCACTTCGCGGCCTTCACGTTCATCAGCCCGATCCTCGCCGGGGTCGCCGGCGTCGACAAGGACCTGGTCGGGGTGCTGCTGCTGGTCTTCGGGGTCGCGGCCATCATCGGCAGCGCCGTCGTCGGCATGTTCGCGGGCCGCAACCTCCGCGCGACGGTCATCGCCGTCGGCGTGGCGCTCGCCGCGGTCCTGGCGCTGTTCCCGGTCCTCGGCGACAACCCGGTCGGCGGGATCACCCTGCTGGTCCTGTGGGGACTGGCGTTCGGCGGAGTGCCGGTGAGCGTGCAGAGCTGGATCCTCCTGGCGGCGCCGGGCAGCGCCGAGCCCGCGACCGCGCTGAACACCTCGGTGTTCAACCTGGCCATCGCGCTCGGCGCGCTCTTCGGCGGGCTGGTCGCCGACAACGTGGCCATCACCGGGGTGCTGTGGTTCGGCGCCCTCCTGGCCGTCCTGACGGCGCTGGCCGTGGGGCGGGTACGCGTCGGCTGAACCCCTTCCGCGACACGTCGCCCCCTGCCCGAGCGTCCGGGCAGGGGGTTTCGACGTGCTCCACCGGCAGCCTTGCGCCAAGCTGTGCGGGATGGGTCAGAGCAGGCCGGCTTCGTGCACCAGGATCGCCGCCTGCACCCTGTTACCCAGGCGTAGCTTGGCCAGCGCACGGCTGACGTGGGCTTTGACGGTCGTCTCGGTCATCGACAGCTCGCGCCCGATCTGCCGGTTGGACAGGCCACGGGCGACGGCGAGGACGACATCGTGCTCGCGCTCGGTCAGCTCGCCGAGGAGCCGCCGCGCGGCCTCGGCCTTCGAGACGTCCCGCCGCTCGGCGAACGCGCTGATGAGCCGCCTGGTCACCGTGGGGGCGAGCATGGCGTTCCCGGCGGCGACCGTGCGGACGGCTGTGGCGAGATCGCGCGGCGGGGTGTCCTTCAGCAGGAACCCGACCGCGCCGGCCCGCAGCGCCTCGTGCACGTACTCGTCGAGGTCGAACGTGGTGAGCATGACGACCTTCGGCGCGCCGGGCGAGGTCGCGATGCGTGCGGCGGCGGCCAGGCCGCCGGTGCCGGGCATCCGCACGTCCATGAGCACGACGTCGGGACGGCACCGGCCGGCGGCGGCGACCGCCTCTTCCCCGTCGCTCGCCTCTGCGACGACGGAGATGTCGCCGGCCGACTCCAGGATCATGCGTAGCCAGGACCGCACCATGAGCTCGTCGTCGACGACCAGGACCCTGATCACGGAGACTCCCCGATGCGCTCGGTGGACAGCCGGGCGACGAGCGTGAAGCCGCCCTCGGGTCCGGGGCCCGTACGGATCCGGCCGCCGAGCAGGGCGACCCGCTCACGGAGGCCGAGCAGTCCGAGGCCGCCACCCGGGAGAGGTTGCGCGGGGCGCGGGCCGACGGGCGGGCCGTTGTCCACGATCACCTCCAGTTCGCCGGGAAGGTAGCGCAGGACGACGTCGACGTCGCACGCACCCACATGCTTGTGGACGTTGGTGAGGGCCTCCTGGACCACGCGGTAGGCGGCGCGCTGGACGGCCTCCGGTACCGGCCTGGGTTCTCCCTCGTCCCGGCGGCGCACGCGTAGCCCCGCCGACCTGGACTGGCCGAGCAGCCTGTCGAGGTCGGTGAGCATCGGTGGTGGGGCGTGGCCGTCGAGGGACTTCGAGGTGCGCAGTACGCCGAGCACCTCCCGGAGGTTCGCCAGCGCCTCCCTGCCCGTCGCCCTGATGTTCGCCATCTCGGCGGCCGTGCGCTCGTCCTGGACGCTGACCTCCAGCGCGCCGGCGTGCAGCACCATCAGCGACACCCGGTGGGCGACCACGTCGTGCATCTCCCGTGCGATCCGCGTGCGTTCTTGGGCCCGCGCCTGCTCGGCCCGGACCGCCTGCTCGCGCTCCAGCCACTCGGTGCGCTCGCGCAGTACCGTCAGCACCTGCCTGCGCGCGTTCACCCACAGGCCCGCCACCAGCGGCAACACGATCGCCCAGAGGAGATTGACCCCTGCCTCCTCCAGCAGCCCGCGGTCGCCGTGCGGCAGCAGGACGGGCCGTGCGGAGACGAGAAGGGCCGCTGCCGCGATGTAGGCCGGGACCAGGCGCCGCGACGGCGCGGCCGTCACCACGTAGTACGTCGCCACGGTGAGGACGTGCCATTGCGCGAACGGCAACCATGCCGCCGCGCCCAGCGCGATCAACGGCCAGCGCCCCCTGCGGCCCGCCCACGCGGCGACGCCGCATGCGACGGCGAACAGCACCCGTCCTGGCTCCGCCCCCGTCTCGGCGGCCTGAGCGGGATCCGGCATGATGATCGACAGAACGGCCACGGCCAGGCCGACGGCCCAGGGAACAACGCGATCGACGCCCCGGGCCATCTCGCCGAGCACCCGGCGTTCGAGCGACGTACTTTGCACACCCCGAGCGTACGGCCAGGCCACACGTGCGAACACGGTCCGTTCGCCACAGCACCCCCTACGAAAGTCGCAGCCCCCGAGCCCTCTGGAATCGACTGTCGGACGAGGCGCTGACGCGGAGACCGACGGCAGATTCAGGCCGCGCGGCCGTAGATCCGGGCGATCTCGTGGAAGGCGGCCTTGGGTTCCCAGCGGTAGGAGCCCGTGCCGTCCGGGATGACCTTGACGAGGCCGTAGCCCGCCTTGTCGAGGTCGTGGCGGGGGTCGGCGGAGTGCGGGTGGTCCGGCTCGATGAACTCGAACACGTACGCACCGTGGACGTTCTCCGCCTCGTAGACGCCGATCAGCTCGGCGAGTTGTTCGGCCTGGACCCGCTCGTTCCTGGTCCACCTCTCGTCGATCACCGGGACGGGACCGCCGTGGTCGATGATCTCGTGGGCGGCCGGGCCCTTCTCGGCCGCGCCGTCGAAGGCGGCGCAGCCGAACTCGACGACGACCACGGGCTTGCCGTGCCGGTGGAAGCCCCGCAGGTTCTCCACGTACCGGGACCGGTTGTACGACATGCGGTAATAGTCGAGGCCCACGACGTCGAACGGCGTCCAGTCCACCCTCTCCCACAGTCCGGAGCCGTAGGTGATGCGGCCGTCGAAGGCGGACCTGGCGACCTCGGCGGCCCGGCCCAGCAGGCGGTTCAGTTTCCTGCTGTACCAGGGGAACAGCGGCCAGAACAGCGGGGAGGCCAGCTTGGCGCTTCTCCGGTCATAGGTGGCGCCGGGCATGATGCCGGCGGAGAAGATCGTGAGCTCGCAGCCCACGTTGAGGTCGATCGCGCCGTACTCCTTCCTGAGGCGTTCGGCGGCCACTGCCGTACGGGCCAGGTTGTCCAGCGTCTCCTTGGGCCCGGCCTCGTACAGGCGGGGCTGCAGCCACACGTGCAGCCCGTCCTCCAGCGCGGCCGTCGCGGTCTGGACGAGCCGGTCGAGGTCGGTGCCGTAGACGCCGACGGAGTCCGCGTGCAGTTCGTCGCGGATGGCGCGGATCTCCTGGCGCATCAGTTCGGGGCGCCACGTGCTGCGCGACAGTCCGCCGCCGGGCAGGAGGTTCGTGCCGACGTCGTAGTTGACGCCTTTGGCGGTCAGGCCCATGGCAGGTCCCTACTTCCTGGTGGCGCGGTCGAAGAGGGTGATCAGCTCGGTGGTGCAGGCGGCCAGGTCGACGGCGGGGTTCATCACCCACAGGCCGAGGACCCCGATGAGGGCCTGGCCGACGGTCACGGCGACGACCTGGGGGTCGAGGTCGCGGAACTCGCCGTCGGCGAGGCCCTGCCGCAGGATCGCGGTCAGCAGGTCGACGACCGATTCGTCGGTGGTGGCGGCGAAGCGCGGGGTGCCGTCGGGCGCGCGGTGACCGCGGACGATGTCGCCGACCGCGAGCGCGCGGGAGCGGTGCGCGTGCAGGTAGTCGAGGTTGGACCGGATGTAGGCGCGGAGCTTGCCCGAGGCGGTGTCCTCGGTTTCGAGCGCGGCTTCGATGAACTTCCAGGAGTCGTCGTAGATCTGCGTGACGACCTGTTCCAGCAGGTCGTCCTTTCCGGCGAAGTGGTAGGAGATCACGCTCTTGCTGATCCGCGCGTGCTGCGCGATCCGCGACAGCGACGCCTGCGCGTAGCCGACGGCCGCCACCGTTTCTATGGCGGCGTCGATGATCTGCCGTCGGCGGGCCTCTTCGATGATCGGATTACGTTTCAGGCCGATCGGCCTACCATCAGACTGCATGGCCTAACAGTAGGCCGATCGGCCTATTTCCGGCAAGCGAGGTCAGGGGATCAGGGACACCTCGGGGAAACGGGTGTCCGGGCCCTCGAACAGGCGGGTCGGCTTGCCTCGCAGGTGCAGGTCGAAGAAGGCGCCGACGTACACGCGCTGGGCCGCCGTCGAACGGGCGGGATCGATCGTGCCCACGTAATCGGCGAGCGGCACCTTGGGCAGCCCGGCCGCGATCTGCGGCAGCAGCGGCTGCAGGTCGGTGAAGGAGCCGTGGGCCGCGCCCGCGAAGCGCAGCTCCCGCTTCCACCCGGTGGAGGCCCGCCAGAACGACTTCCAGCTCGGCTCGCTCTCCCGGGTGTGGGTCTCGGCGGCCAGTTGCAGGAACGGCCTGGCCACACCACGCCCGGCCACCGGGCCGACATAGGCGCCGTCCAGGTTGACGCCCGCGTCCACCCGGTTGTCGTCGCGGGTGAGCTGGGCGGCGACCGACCCGCCCAGCGACTGCCCGAGCGCCCCCACCCGCGAGAGGTCCGGCGCGCCCAGCATCCCCTCGGGCAGCTCCCGGCCGATCGGGCGGCCGTCGGCCAGGGCGGCGACCCGGTCCAGGACGTGACGCATGTCCGCCAAGCGCGCTCGCGCGTGCTTGGCCAGCAGCTTGGCGATGACCCTCGGCGTCAGTTTCGCGGGCAGCGGCACGGCGCGCACCAGGCGTCCGCCGGGGAACTCGACCTGGTCGGCCTCGTAGGTGTGGTCGACGGTGACGACCAGGTAGCCGCGCGCGGCCAGGTCCTCGACCAGGCTGGTGCCCAGCGTGCGCGGCCCGCCGTCCCCGGAGCCGAACAGCACCACCGGCAGCCTGCCGGCGCGGGGCTCGACGGGCGCGCCGACGCGGGCGCGGGTAGTGGTCGCGGCCCAGGCGACGGCGCCCTTGGGGATGCCCATGGGCGGTGCCGAGTGCCGGTCCCAGTCGGCTGCGGCCAGCGGCGCCATGTGCGGCGCGCGCGGCCCGCCGCCCGCCTTCGCGGGGTACCACAGGCTGATCATCAGTTCCCGGTACGGCTTGGCCGCCACCAGCGGATCGGGCCGTGAGTGATCGACCAGCCGCATCGCCACGGTCCCGACCGGATACGGGCCGCCGGGCGCGGGCAGGCTCACCCCGATCGGCTTGGCGACGTCGGCGCCGGCCGCAGGAGCGCAGGCCACCAGCACCATCCCGGCCAGCGCCATGACCTGGCCCGCCCAGCGGCCTGCGGCCGTTTTCGAGGCGATCGGCCCCCTGTTCGGGGCGGCCGAACTCCTTGCCAAGGCCGAACTCCTTTCCAGGGTTGCGCTCCTTCCCCGGGTAGGGCTCCCGTTCAAGGCCGCCGGGCTCCTGAGCGCGGCGGGTTCCGCCGGACCGGTGAGCCCGGCCGGATCGGTGTTCTGCTGGACGTTGGACATGAGACAGCTCCTCAGACGGAAAGACGTCCGACGAGGCTGGCAGCCCGGCGCGGCCGCGGACCAGCGGCGGAGGTCGCATGTGCGCGTGCGACTTTCGGATGACGGTCGTCCCCGAGGAGGATCGAAAGCGAACCCGCACCACAAATAGGGTGAACCCCATGAAGATGGCGGCTGCCGTGCCGAAGGTGAGCAGACGTCGAGGGCTGCGGCGGGCGGGGGCGACCGTGCCCGTCGACGCGTTGCCGGCCGTCGCGCTGTTCCTGGTCACGCTCGGACCGGGCCGGGTGCTGTCGGGGCCGGCGTGGCTGCTGGCGCTCCAGATCGCGCTGGTGGCGCCCCTCGCCTGGAGGCGGTGTGCTCCGCTGACCGTCATGGGCGTGATCGGCCTCGCCGCCGCCGTCCAATGGGCGCTGGACGTGCAGCTTCCCGCCGACGCCGCCCTGCTGGTGGCGCTGTACACGGTCGCCGCGCACCGCCCCTGGCGGCACACCCTCCCGGCGGCGCTCGCGCTGGAGGCCGGGGTGCTGCTGGCGGCCGTACGCTGGGCGCCGCCCGGCCGGTTTCCGTTCACGGCGGCCGCGCTCAGCGCGATGGCCGCCGCCGCGCTCATGGCCGGGCTGTGGGTACGGGCCCGGCGCGAGTACGTGAGCGCGCTGGAACGCGACCGTGAGCACCGCGCCCGGCTGGCCGTCGCCGAGGAGCGCGCGCGGATGACCCGCGACATGCACGACATCGTCACCCACAACCTGTCGGTCATGGTGGCGCTGGCCGACAGCGCCGCCTACGTCCGCCACAGCGCGCCGGACCGGGCAGCCGAGGCGATGGAGCACATCGCCACGACCGGACGCCAAGCCCTCCAGGACATGCGCCGCTCTTTGAACGCAGACCGCTCCACGGCGACAAGTGCGGGCGCATACCACTCAGAACGCTCGACGGCGACGAGCGCGGGCGCGTACCGCTCAGAGCACTCCGTGACCACGAGGGCGGGCGCGGAGCAGTCGGAAGACTCCGCCGACACGCGGCCCGCGCCCGGCATCGCCGGGCTCGCCGCGCTGGCCGAGCAGGTGCGCGCGGCCGGGCTGGTGGTACGGGTGCGGGTGATCGGCGACACCGAGACGGTCCCCGCCGCCGCCCAGCTGACGATCTACCGGCTGGTCCAGGAGTCGCTGACGAACACGTTGCGGCACGCGCCCGGCGCCCGCGCCGAGGTGCGGGTGGAGGTGTCCACTCACCGAGCCGAGGTGGAGGTCACCGACGTGTCCCCGGCCACCGAGGAACCCGCGCACGCGGGACGGGCGGGCGAAGGGCGGGGGATCGCGGGCATGCGGGAGCGGGTGGCCGCCTACGGCGGAACACTGGAGACCGGGCCGGTGCCCGGTGGCTGGCGGGTGCTGGCCGTACTGGACCTGGGGGCACCGCGATGATCCGGCTGCTGATCGCCGACGACGAGTCGCTGCTGCGGACCGCCTTTCGCATGATCTTCGACACCGAGCCGGACCTGGAGGTGGCGGGCGAGGCCGGCGACGGCGAGCAGGCCGCCCGGCTGGCCCGCGCCCTGCGCCCGGACGTGGTGCTGATGGACGTGCGCATGCCCGGCCTGGACGGCATCGAGGCCACCCGCCGGATCGTGCGCGACAGCCCGCGCTCCCGCGTGCTCATCCTGACCACCTTCGACCTGGACGAGTACGCCTTCGCCGGGCTGAAGGCGGGCGCGGCCGGGTTCCTTCCGAAGAACACCCGCCCGGAGGAACTGCTGAGCGCCATCCGCAGCGTCGCGGCGGGACAGGCGGTGCTGTCACCGAGGGTCACCCGCCGGGTGCTGGAGCGGTTCGCGCCGCAGATGGCGCCGGGACCGGCCGAGCGGGACGAGCGGCTGGCGCAGCTGACCGCGCGCGAGCACGAGGTGCTGGCGCAGGTGGCGCGCGGGCTGTCCAACGCCGAGGTCGCCTCGGCGCTGCACCTGGCCGAGGCGACGGTCAAGACGCATCTGAGCCGCGTGCTGGTCAAGCTCGGGCTGCGCGACCGCGCCCAGGTGGTGGTCTTCGCCTACGAGAGCGGCCTGGTCCGCCCCGCCGACCTCTGACGCAATCAGGTGTGGGCGAGCAGCGCCGCAGGATCCTTCTCCGGCGGGCCCGCCGGCCACCAGTCGCCGTCGCGGTCGGTGAACGGGTACCAGCGGCCGTCGCGTCCGTAACGCAGTTGCAGCGAGCCGAGGGTCCACCGGTTGCGCCACGGCTCGACGGCGGGCAGTTCCTGCCGTTCCCACTCGGCCGCCGCCCTGGCCAGGTCGGCCTTGGCGGGGGTCCACGGGCGTTCGAGGACGTCGAGGCCGTCGGCTCCGCCGTACCGCCAGGCCAGGACGGCGGCCTCCAGGCCCGCGTCGAGGCCGGAGGCGGCGGCCAGCCGTACCCGGTCCTGGTACTCGGTGAGGGAGCGCAGCCGTCCCGTCACCAGCAGTTCGCGGGCCAGTTCCGAGGCGGAGGCGGTGAGGGCGCCGAGCGCCCGCACGTCCACCCCCGGCGCCTCCTCCAGCTCCAGCGGCGTGAAGGCGACGTCGGCGGGCGGCGGCTCGGGCAGGGGCGGGGTGCCGAGCGCGTAGGCGTCGGCGGCCGCGATCCCCGGCGCGGCGGCGGGGGCGTCGCGCAGCTGGAGCGCCTCCAGCAGTTCCGCGCGGCCGCGCCCGCGCAGCAGGAGCAGCACGAACGGGTCGCCGTCCAGCAGCCAGGACGCCTGATAGCACAGGGCGGCCGCGTGCTCGCACGGGTGACCCCAGTCGGGGCAGTCGCAGTCCGGCTCCAGGTCGCCGACGGCGGGCAGCAGTGGCACGGCCGCATCCTCTGCGGCGGTGACCAGGTCCTGGGGCACGTCGCCGTCGAGCAGCGCGGCGATGTGGCCGGCCTGGGCGGCGACCTGGTCGAGGAAGCGGTCCCACTCGGCGTCGGTGAGGCGGGTGACCTGGACGACGGTGTCGTGCCCGTCCTCGGTCATCGCCGACAGCCGTCCCGGGCTGACGGTGATGGGGCCGACCCGTCCGGTCTTGGCGTAGGCGCGGCCCTTGCGCAGGAGGGTGTGGTCGAGAGTGGTGTCCTCCAGCGCCTTGATCCAGGCGCGCCCCCACCAGGTGGCGGCGAACCGGGCTCCGGCGCTCTGGCGGGGGAAGGCGGCGAATCCCTGGACGGCGGTCATCTCAGCTCCACGAGTCGGGCGAGTTCGGCGTCGGTCAGTTCGGTGAACCCGGCCTCGCCGCCGGCGAGCACGGCGTCGGCGAGCGAGCGTTTGGCCGCCAGCATCGCGGCGACCCGGTCCTCGACGGTTCCCTCGGCGATGAGCCGGTGCACCTGCACGGGCCGGGTCTGGCCGATGCGGTAGGCGCGGTCGGTGGCCTGGTCCTCGACCGCGGGGTTCCACCAGCGGTCGTAGTGGATCACGTGGTCGGCGCGGGTCAGGTTGAGCCCGGTGCCAGCGGCCTTCAGCGACAGCAGGAAGACCGGCGCCGCGCCGTCCTGGAACTCGCGCACCATCTCCTCGCGCCGGGCGACGGAGGTGCCGCCGTGCAGGAACAGGGTGGGTACGCCCCGGGTGCGCAGATGCCGTTCGAGCAGCCGGGCCATGGCGACGTACTGGGTGAACACCAGTGCCGAGCCGTCCTCGGCGAGGATCGTGTCGAGCAGTTCGTCCAGCAGTTCCAGCTTGCCGGAGCGGCCGGTGAGCCTCGGCTCGCCCTCGTGGAGGTACTGGGCGGGGTGGTTGCAGATCTGCTTCAGCCCGGTGAGCAGTTTGACGATCAGGCCGCGCCTGGCCATGCCGCCGGCGGAGGCGATCTGCTCCATCATCTCGCGGACGGTCGCCTCGTACAGTCCGGCCTGCTCGGTGGTGAGCGCCACGGGCCGGTCGGTCTCGGTCTTGGCAGGCAGTTCCGGCGCGATGCCGGGGTCGGACTTGCGGCGCCGCAGCAGGAACGGTCCGACGAGCGCGGCCAGCCGCCGGGCCGCCTCCTGCTCGCCGGACTCGACGGGCTTGGCCCAGCGGGCGCGGAAGCGGGGCAGGGTACCGAGCAGGCCGGGGGTGGCCCAGTCGAGGATGGCCCACAGCTCCGACAGGTTGTTCTCGACGGGAGTGCCGCTGAGCGCGACGCGGGCGGTGGCGGGGATCTCGCGCAGCGCCTTGGCGGTGCCGGAGGCCGGGTTCTTGACGTGCTGGGCCTCGTCCGCGACGACGAGGTCCCAGGGGTGCTCGGCCAGCCGGGCGGCGTCGACGCGCATGGTGCCGTACGTGGTGAGGACGAACCCGTCGTCGGCCAGGTCGCGGCGGCTGCCGTGGAAACGGCGGACCGGGACACCGGGTGCGAACCTCTCGATCTCGCGCTCCCAGTTGCCGAGCAGCGAGGCCGGGCACACGACGAGGGTGGACCCCTGGCCTCGGTGTAGGTGCAGGGCGATGAGCGTGATCGTCTTGCCGAGGCCCATGTCGTCGGCCAGGCAGGCGCCGAGCCCGAGGGAGGTCATGCGGGCCAGCCAGCGCAGGCCGCGCAACTGGTAGTCGCGCAGGGTGGCGGCCAGGGCGGGCGGGGCGCCGATGTCCTCGGGTTGCGACAGGCGTTCGCGCAGTTCGGCCAGCCAGGGGCTGGGGTCGACGGGCACCTGCTCGCCGTCGATCTCGACGGTGCCGGTGAGGGCGGCGCTGAGCGCGTCGATGCCGGTCAACGGCTTGAGGTCGCGCTGGCGGGCCTTGCGGGCCAGGGCCGGGTCGATGAGCACCCACTGCTCGCGCAGCCGGACGACGGGACAGTGGGCCTCGGCCAGCCGGTCCATCTCCTCGGCGCTCAGGCGCACGCCGCCGAGGGCGAGCTGCCAGTTGAAGCTGGTCAGCTGCCCGCCGCCGAGGAAGGAGGGCAGGTCGGAGGGGGCGAGGTCGTGCTCGCCGATGACGGCGCGGGCGCTGAGGTCGCGCACCATCGAGCGGGGCCAGTGGACGTCGACCCCGGCGGCGTCGAGGCGGGCGGCGGTGCCGCCGAGAAGTTGCTCGACGTCGGCGTCGGCGAGGATGAGCTCGTCGGGCACCGCGCTCTCCAGCAGCGCCTCCAGGCGGGGCCAGGCCTTGGCGGCGCGGCGCAGCGCGATGATCGTCTCGATGCGGGCGCGGGGGCCGAGCCCGGTTTCGTGGCCCGCCCACAGGTCGGCGGCGTCGGCCACGAGCGCGGGGTCGGCGACGCCGTGCAACTGGACGACGGCGCGGAACTCGCCGCCGAGAGGGTCGTCGGTCTCCAGGCGCAGCGACAGCCGTACTCCGGAGTCCAGCCCCGCCGAGACCTCCTCGGCCCAAGGCCGCAGCTGCGGGACCTTGACCGGGCGGGTGGCGGCGAAGGCGGTGGTGCCGGTGGCGCGGACGGCCCCCGGCGAGCGCGGCATGGCGTCGGCGACCGCGTCGAGGAAGGCCCGCACGAGGGTTTCCGCGTCGGTCAGCAGCAGCCCTTCGGCGGGTACGGCCCGCGCCTCCGCGGGCATGGCGTCGGCCAGTTCGCGGATCCTGGCGTGGTCGGCCGCGTCGAACGGCCCGGCCCGCCAGGCGTCGAAGTCGCCGGCCGAGACCCCGGGCAGCACCCGGCCGCGTACCAGGAGCTGGAGGGCCACGAGCGCGACGGCGCCCCAGAAGCGGGCCGCCGGGTGGGCCTGGGCGTCGGTTCTGGCCCTGGCCAGCAGGGGTACGGCGGCGGCGACGGGCATCCTGGTCACGGCCGTCTCGCGGACCGTGAGGTCCGCGTCCACGACCGTGGCCCGCTCGTCCCCGCCGGGGTCGAGGAAGGCGAGAGTGCCCGCGCGGGGCGGGTCGCCGGGTTCGAAGACGACCGGGTGCCGTACCAAGGAAGTCACAACCGTACATGGTACGGTACGAGACCTGTGGTTTACCTCAGGGAGAATTAGGGGACTCACCGCATTCACGGCATGCCCGGATCTTGCCTACCCTTTGTCTATGACTGATTGGGTGGTTGACCTCATGGAGACCCTGGGCGCCCCGGGCGCAGGGCTCGCGATCGCGCTGGAGAACCTGTTCCCGCCGCTGCCCAGCGAGGTTATCCTCCCTCTGTCCGGATTCACGGCCAGCAGAGGTCGGATGGGCCTCGTCGACGCGCTGGTGTGGACCACGATCGGCTCCGTCGTCGGCGCCCTGGCCCTGTACGGCGTGGGCGCGCTGCTCGGCCGGGAGCGGACGCTGTTCCTGGCGGGCAAGCTCCCGCTGGTCAAGATCTCCGACATCGAGAAGACCGAGGCGTGGTTCCAGAAGCACGGGAAGAAGACCGTCTTCTTCGGGCGGATGATCCCGATCTTCCGCAGCCTCATCTCGGTCCCGGCGGGCGTCGAACGCATGCCGCTGGTGACGTTCACGCTGCTCACGCTGGCCGGAAGCGCGATCTGGAACAGCATCTTCGTGCTCGCGGGCTACTACCTCGGCGAGAGCTGGCACCTGGTCGAGGCCTACGTCGGCATCGGCAGCAAGATCGTGATCGGGGTGGTCGCGCTGGCCGTGGTGGTCTTCATCGCGGTACGGCTGGGCGAGCGCCGCAAAGGCCGCCATGCGGCTCGCCGGTGACACACTGAGGCTTTTGACGTCGGTGGCCGCCGGCACCGCGAGTGCCGTCGCCCACCTGCTTTTCCTGGTCGGGTGCGCGCCGGCGCTGGCCGCGCGGCGCCCGGCCGCCGTGCACCGGGCGGCCCTCAGGCTGGCCGAGGCCCAAGCCCGTCGCCTGGGTCTGTCCGCGGGCCCCGGTCCGGACGGACGGCGGGCGCTGCGCTACCTGGCCGCGCGGATCCCGCTGGGGCTGCTCGGCGGGGTGTGCCTGGGGCTGCTCGGACTCGGCGCCGCCACGGGGCTCCGGGTCGGCGCCGCGTGGGTCCGCGACGAGCCGTTCGACGGCATGCTCCCCAGCCCCGATCTGGTGGCCTACTTCGGCGCGGCCGGGCTGGTCCTGCTCTTCCTGAACGTCACGGGACTGTTCGGGGTGCGGGCTTTGGAGCGTCGGCTGGTACGGCGCCTGCTGGCGCCCGACCCGGCCGAGGCGTTGCGCCGCAGGGTCGCCGAGCTGGCCGAGTCCCGGGCCGGGATCGTGACCGCGGTGGACGCCGAGCGGCGCCGGATCGAGCGCGACCTGCACGACGGGCTGCAGCAGCGACTCGTGGCGCTGTCGATGCTGATCGGCCGGGCCCGGCGGGGCCGCGCCGAACTGCTGCCGCAGGCGCACGAGGAGGCGCAGCGGGCGCTGGCCGAGTTGCGCGAGGTCGCCTGGCGCGTCTATCCGAGCGGGCTCGACCAGCACGGCCTGGCCGACGCGCTGGCCGGGGTGGCGGAGCGGGCGGGGATTCCGGTCGAGGTCGGCTGCTCGCTCGCCGCCCGGCCGCCGACGGCGGTCGAGACGGTGGCCTATTTCGTGGTCTCGGAGGCGGTGACCAACGCGGTCAAGCATTCGGGGGCAGGGCGGGTGCTGGTGAGCGTACGCGATGAGCAGGAGGAAGAGACGGTCGTGGTGCGGGTGGAGGACGACGGGTGCGGCGGCGCCGACCTGTCGGGAGGCGGACTGGCCGGGCTGCGGCGGCGGGTGGCCGCGATCGACGGCCGGTTCACGCTCGACAGCCCGGCGGGCGGCCCGACGGTCGTGACGGCGGTGCTGCCGTGCGGGTGATCCTGGCCGAGGACAACGCGCTGCTGCGCGAGGGCCTGGTACGGCTGCTGCTGGAGGAGGGACACGAGGTGCCCGCCGCCGTCGGGAACGCCCAGGAGCTGCTGGCGGCCGTGGCCGCCCACGAGCCGGACGCGGTCGTGGTGGACGTGCGCATGCCGCCGACGCACACCGACGAGGGACTGCGCGCGGCGCTGGAGATCCGGCGCGAGCGGCCGGGCGTCCGGGTGCTGGTGCTGTCGCAGTACGTCGAGAAGAAATACGCGACGGAGCTGATGTCCGGCGACGTGGAGGGTGTCGGCTACCTGCTGAAGGACCGCGTGGCGCAGGTGTCGGACTTCCTGGAGGCGCTGGAGCGGGTGGGCGCGGGCGGCGCGGCCTTCGACCCCGAGGTGGTGCGCCAGTTGCTGGCGCGCACGACCCGCAAGGACCCCCTGGCCCGGCTGACGCCGCGCGAGCGCGAGGTCATGGAGAACATGGCGCAGGGGCTGACCAACGCCTCGATCGCCCAGGCGCTGCACGTGTCGCAGAGCGCGGTGGAGAAGCACGTCAACGCGGTCTTCGAGAAGCTGGGGATCTCGCACACCTCCGGCTACAGCCGCAGAGTGCTCGCGGTGCTGAGCTTCCTCAAGCAGTGATCTCGGCGGCCATGCCGTCGAGCAGGTAGCCGAGCCCGCGCGCGAACGTGGTGTCCCAGTCGTGTCCGAGGCCGTCCGCTGGTTCGCCGCCGGCTTCGACCGGTTCCTGATCTTCTCGGCCGACGGCGGGGTCCGCGAGAGCGCCGAGCCCGTGTGGGACCGGTGAGGCGGAAAACCGGTGTCGCGCCGCCGTCCGGCTTGGCTACAGTCGCCACGACCAACCGCGAGACGAAGGGGGGAGACGCCGTGTGCCACCGCACCGCCGTCACGCCTTCGTCGCGCTTCGAGGTGATCCTCGTGTCCTCGGCGGGCCGGTGCCCGCTGCGCGCCTGGCACTGACGTACCCGGACGAGCCCCGCTCGCCCGGTCATCGCGCCGCTCTGCCCGTCAAGGCTCGGAAGGCACAGGATCGTGCGCAATCTCGGCATTCTCGCTCACGTCGACGCCGGTAAGACCACCGTCACCGAACGCGTCCTCTATCTCACCGGCGCCACCCACAAGCGCGGCGAGGTCCACGACGGCACCACCGTCACCGACTTCGACCCGCAGGAGCGCGACCGGGGCATCACCATCTTCGCCGCCGCCGTCAGCTGCCGGTGGCGCGAGCACCGCCTCACCCTCATCGACACCCCCGGCCACGTCGACTTCTCCGACGAGGTCGAGCGCGCGCTGCGGGTGCTCGACGGCGCCGTCGCCGTCTTCGACGCCGTGGCCGGGGTCGAGCCGCAGAGCGAGTCGGTGTGGCGGCGCGCCGACCGCCACGGCCTGCCGCGCCTGGCCTTCGTCAACAAGCTCGACCGCGCGGGGGCCGACCTCGAACTGGCCGTCGCCTCGATCCGCGACCGGCTGGGCGTGCGGCCGCTGGCCGTCCAGTTGCCCATCGGGAGCGAGAGCGGGTTCCGCGGCGTGGTCGACCTGGTCGGCATGCGGGCGCTGACGTGGCCGGACGGCGTCATGACCGAGGGGCCGGTGCCGCCGGAGCTGCGGGAGGAGGCCGAGCGGCGGCGCCGCGACCTCGACGAGGCGGTGGCCGACCTGCACCCCGCCGCGCTGGAGGAGTACGTCGAGCACGGCACCCTGTCGGCGGACTCGCTGCGGGCGGCGCTGCGCGAGATCACGCTGTCGGGCGCCGGGGTGGTCGTGCTGTGCGGCGCGGCCTACCGCGATCTCGGCGTCGAACCGCTGCTGGACGCGGTCGTCGCCTACCTGCCCCCGCCCCGCCGGAGCAGGGGCCGCAGGCGGCGCTGGTGTTCAAGGTGGCCGGACGGCTGGCCTACGTGCGGGTCTTCAGCGGCACCCTGGGCAAGGGGGACGTCGTGCTCGACGCGGCCGCCGGCCGTACCGAGCGGATCGGCCGGGTGGTGCGGATCCAGGCCGACCGGCACACCGAGGTCGAGCGGGCGCGGGCGGGCGACATCGTCGCCGTGGCGGGGCTGAAGGGGGTCCGCGCGGGCGCCACGCTGTGCTCGCCGTCCGCGCCGGTGCTGCTGGAACCGCCCGCCTCGGCCGAGCCGGTCGTGTCGGTCGCACTCGAGGCGCGCGGCGCGGCCGACGCCGGACGCCTGACGGCGGCGCTGACCCGGCTCGCGGTGGAGGACCCGTCGCTGGCGGTGCGCACCGACCGGGAGACCGGGCAGACGCTGCTGTCGGGCATGGGCGAGTTGCACCTGGAGGTGGCGGTGGAGAAGCTGCGCCGCGACCACGGCCTGGCCGTGGTCTCCGGGCGGCCCCGGGTGGCCATGCGCGAGCGGGTCGCCGCGGGGGTCGCGGGCCTGTCCTACCGGCACATCAAGCAGGAGGGCGGCGCCGGGCAGTTCGCCTGCGTCACGCTGAGCGTCGAGCCGGGGGAGGGTTTCGCCTTCGCCTCGGCGGTGGTGGGCGGCCGGGTGCCGCGTGAGTACGTGCGCGCGGTCGAGGCCGGGTGCCGGGCGGCGCTGGCCGAGGGGCCGCTCGGCGGGCATCCGGTCACCGGGCTGCGGGTGACGCTGACCGACGGGGCCACGCATCCCAAGGACTCCTCCGAGCTGGCCTTCCACACCGCCGGGCGGCTCGGGCTGCGCGAGGCGCTGCGGGCGTGCGCCATGGAGTTGCTGGAGCCGGTGGCCGAGGTGACGGTGACCGTACCGGAGGAGGACGCCGGGGCGGTGCTCGGCGATCTGGCGGCCCGTCGCGGGCGTGTCTGCGGCTCGCAGGTACGTGCGGGCGGCATGGTGGTCACGGCGACGGTTCCGCTCGCGGAGCTGTTCGGGTACGCGACGCGGTTGCGCAGCAGCACGCACGGCAGGGGCGCGTTCACCGCCCGTCCCTGCGGTTACGCTCCGGCCTGCTGACGGCCGACCGGCGGCCCCGGCACCTGGGGCCGCCGGTGTTACCGCCGCGTGTCTTGACCTGGCCACCCCACCAACTCATAATTCCTACTTATATAGTCGGAAAGAGGGAGAAAGTCGTGAGGGCGCTCATCCTGCTCGGGCTGGTAGGCTTCGCCGCCCAGCTCGTGGACGGCAGCCTAGGCATGGCCTACGGCGTCACGTCTACCACGCTCTTGCTGGCCATCGGCACCAACGCGGCGGCCGCCTCGGCCACGGTGCACCTGGCCGAAATCGGCACCACCCTGGCCTCGGGCATCTCGCACTGGCGCTTCGGCAACGTCGACTGGAAGGTCGTCGCCAAGATCGGTATCCCCGGAGCGGTCGGCGCCTTCGCCGGGGCGACGTTCCTGTCGAGCCTGTCGACCGAGCTCGGCGCCCCCATCATGTCGATCATCCTGCTGTCGCTCGGCGTCTACATCCTGATCCGCTTCACGGCCTTCGGGCTGCCGCGCGGCAACCTCGGCAAGCCCCTGCGCAAGCGCTTCCTCGCCCCTCTCGGGCTGCTGGCCGGCTTCGTCGACGCCACCGGGGGCGGCGGCTGGGGCCCGGTCGGCACCCCCGCCATCCTGGCCAGCGGCCGCCTGGAGCCGCGCAAGGTGATCGGCTCCATCGACGCCAGCGAGTTCCTCATCGCGCTGGCCGCCAGCGCCGGCTTCCTGATCGGCATCGGCTCGGAGAACATCGACTTCGGCTGGGTCGGCGTCCTGCTGCTCGGCGGCATCATCGCCGCGCCGATCGCCGCCTGGCTCGTGCGCCACATCCCGCCGCGCATCCTCGGCTCCGCCGTCGGCGGCGTGATCGTGCTGACCAACGTCCGCACGCTGCTGCGCAGCGACTGGATCGACGCGAACTCGACCGTGCAGACCATCGCCTACATCACGATCGCCGTACTGTGGGCCGCCGCGATCACCTACTCGGTGCGCGCCTACCGGCGTGACAAGGCCGCAGAGGCCCTTGAGGCACAGAGCGAGCGCCGCGAGGCCACACCCGCCTGACTCTCCCGATGAAGAGGCGACGGGTGCGCGGAGGGATGGCCGCGCACCCGTCGCCGTTTTCGCCGTTCGGCCGCCGCCGGCGCCGCTATCCTTGGCTCAAGCTCGGAGGAAGGAGAGCCCTGGCTGCACGGCGACGGCCCGCGAGGCCGCTGCGACCGGCCGACCTGGCGAGAGAGCACGGCCTGTCCACCCAGGCGGTCCGCAACTACGAGGACGAGAACATCCTGCCGCCCGCCGAGCGCAGCCCGGCGGGATACCGCCTCTACCGCTCCCTGCACGCCCAGGCGCTGCGCGCCTTCCTCGCCCTGCGCTCCGGCTACGGCCACCAGATCGCCGCCGAGATCATGCGCGCGGCCAACCGGGGCGACGACGAGAGCCTGTTTCGCGCCATCGACCGCGCGCACGCCGACCTGCTGCGCGAGCGCGACACCCTCGCCGAGGTCAGCGCCGCCCTCGGCGAACTGGCCGGCGCCGAGATCCCCGCCGAGCCGGACGGCAAGGGGGTGACGATCGGCGCGCTGGCCCACCGCCTCGGCATGCATCCGGCCTCGGTCCGCAAATGGGAGCAGGCGGGCATCCTGCGGCCGGAGCGCGATCGCGCAGGCTACCGGCTCTACACCGCCGCCGACGTACGCGACGCTCAGATGGCCCGCCACCTGCGGCGCGGCGGCTACCGGCTGTCCCAGATCCGGCAGTTCACCGACCAGCTCCGCAGGGCCGGCGGCACGCCCGCCCTGGGCGCCCTGCTGTCGGAGTGGCGCTCGCGGCTGCGGCTGCGCTCACGCGCCATGCTGTCGGGTAGCCGCGAACTCGACCTCTACCTGGACGAGCGGACCCGCGCGGCCGATCTTACGGAAAACCCCCAGGAGACCTGACGGCTGCCCACGTGGTGGGCGAGCCACCCCGCCTCCTAGCGTGAACCGTGTGATCAGTCTCAGAAACCTCAGCAAACGGTACGGTCCCCGCCTGGCCGTCGACGACCTGACGCTGGAGCTGAAGCCCGGCGCCGTCACCGGCTTCCTCGGCCCCAACGGCGCGGGGAAGTCCACCACGATGCGACTGATCCTCGGCCTCGACCGGCCCACGGCGGGCCGGGCGCTCATCGGCGGCCGGCCCTACCATCGGATCCCCGCCCCGCTGCGCACGGTCGGCGCCACCCTCGACGCCCGCGCCCTGCATCCGGCGCGCAGCGGCCACGCCCACCTGACGGCGCTGGCGCGCGGCAACGGCATCCCGATGCGCCGCGTCGGCGAGGTCCTCGAACGGGTCGGCATGGCGCAGGCGGCGCGCAAGCGCGCGGGCGGGCTGTCGCTGGGCATGAGCCAGCGGCTGGGCATCGCCGCGGCGCTGCTCGGCGACCCTCCGGTGGTCATGTTCGACGAGCCGGTCAACGGCCTCGACCCCGACGGGGTGCGCTGGGTGCGCAAGCTCATGCGTTCGCTGGCCGAGGAGGGCCGTACGGTCTTCGTCTCCAGCCATCTGATGAGCGAGATGCAGCAGACCGCCGACCATCTGGTCGTCATCGGCCGGGGGCGGCTCATCGCCGACGCGCCGCTGCCCGAGGTCATCGCGAGCAGTTCGCTGAGCGCCGTCGTGGTCCGCAGCCCGCACGCGGCCGAGCTCGCCGCCCTGCTGGCGGCGGCCGGGGCCGTCGTCGAACGGCCCGGCGAACACGACCTGGTCGCGACCGGCACCACGGCAGAGCGCGTCGGCGACCTGGCCCACGAGGCGGGGATCCGGCTCCACGAACTGCGTGCCCGCGAGGCGTCGCTGGAGCAGGCATACCAGGAGCTCACCTCGGGCAGCGTCGAATACCGGAGCGTGTGAGATGGCCGTGTGGCAGGCGATGGCCGCCGAGTGGACGAAGTTGTGGTCGGTGCGCTCCACCTGGTACCTCCTGGCGGGCGCGGCCGGGTTGCTGGTGCTGGGCGCGGTGACGATCGGCGGCGCGGCCGCAAGCGGCGGCGAGCGGGTCCCGGTGAGCGAGCCGGTGGTGGGTTCGACGTCGTTCGCCCAGTTCGCGCTGGTGGCGCTGGCGATGTTGACCGTGACTTCCGAATACTCCTCCGGCACCATCCGCTCAAGTTTGCAGGCGGTGCCGGTGCGCGGCCTGATGCTGGCCGCCAAGGCGCTGGTGCTGGTCCCGGTGATGGCGCTGGCGGGGATCGTCTCGGGGGCGGTGGCCACGGCGGCGGTGTACGCGCTGCTGTCGGCCGAGCAGTTCGGCGGGCCGGGCCCGGTATCGCTCGGCGAGGTGGTCTCCGACCTGCTGGGCGTGGGCGTCTACTCGGCCGCCGTCGCGCTGATCACGCTGGGCGCCGGTGCCGCCGCGCGTTCGGCGGCGGGCACGTTGACGGTGATGTTCATGCTGCTCATGGGGCTGCCCCTGATGCTCATGATGACCGGCTCCCCGGCACTGCTGGAGATCTCGGCGCGGCTGCCGATGTTCGCCGGGCTGGCTTTCATGGAAAGTGTGGAGAACCTCACGGGCGGCCCGATCCCGTACGGCGCCGGTGAGGGGTTCGGCTGGCTGCTGGCGTGGACGGCGGCGGCCCTGGCGGCAGGGTACACGGTACTGCGCCGACGCGATGCCTAAACTGTCCCGCATGTCCGTTTCTTGGGTGGTGCGGCCGCTGGTGGGGGTCCTGGCGGGCGTCCCCCTCGGAGCCCTGGGCCTGCTGTTCGCCGTGGCGGTGTGGCCCGCCCTGCTGGTGCCCGCCGCGCGGGCGGGCGCCGACCGGGCGCTGACCCGGCTGCTGGCGCTGGAGCGGGCCCGGCTGGCCCGGTGGATGGGCCACACCGCGCCGGGCCGGGGCGGCGGGCCCGGCTTCCTGGCGGCGATGGGCCTGCTGGCGGTGCTGGGCGGCTACCTGTGCCTGAACGGGCTGCTGCTCGGCGGACTGTTCCTGCTGGGCGGCCTGTGGGAGCTGACCTGGGGCGGGCCCGAGCCGGTGCACCTGTCGTGGCCGGGTGTCAACGTCGTCACCCACAGCGGGGTGCTCGGCCTGCTGGCCGGCGCCGCCGCCGTGGCGGCCAGCGCGGGCGGGGCGCTGCTGCTGGGCGCGGCCCAGCGGCGCCTGGCCGACCGGATGCTCGGCCCGAGCGGCGAGCAGCTCATGCGCAGGCGCATCGCCCAGTTGACCGCGACCCGCTCGGGGATGCTCCAGGCGGTCGACGACGAGCGCCGCCGCATCGAGCGCGACCTGCACGACGGGGTGCAGCAGCGCGGGGTGGCGCTGGCGATGCTGCTCGGCCGCGCCAGGCACGCCGCCGACCCGTCGCTGTCGGGCGAACTGGTCGCGATGGCCTACGTCGAGTCCCGGCGGCTGCTGGACGAGTTGCGCAGCGTCGCCTGGCGCATCTACCCGGTCGTGCTCGACGAACTGGGACTGCGGGCCGCGCTCACCGGCATCGCCGAGCAGAGCGGCACACCCGTCACCGTGCACTACCGGCTGGAGCGGCGGCTGCCGTCCGAGGCCGAGACCGCGCTGTACTTCGTCGCCCGCGAGGCCGTCACCAACGCCGTCAAGCACGCCGGCGCCCATGACATCCTGATCGTCGTGAGCCGCGACGAGCACACGGTCAGGATCGCCGTCTCCGACGACGGGCGCGGCGGCGCCGACCCGGCGGGCGGCGGCCTGTCCGGGCTGTCCAGACGGGTACTTGCGCTCGACGGCGTCCTCACCGTCGACAGCCCGCCCGGCGGGCCGACCACCGTCGCGGCGGAGCTGCCGTGCGGCTGATCCTCGCCGACGACTCCGTACTGCTGCGCGAGGGGCTGAGCCGGCTGCTGCAGGATGCCGGGCACGAGGTCGTGGCCGCCGTCGGCGACGCCGGCGCGCTGCTGGAGGCGGTCGCGGCGGAGCGTCCCGACGTGGCCGTCGTGGACGTACGCATGCCGCCCGGCCACCGCGACGAGGGGCTGCGGGCGGCGCTGGAGATCCGCTCGCGCTGGCCCGGTGTGGGCGTCCTGGTGCTGTCGCAGTACGTCGAGACCACATACGCGGCCGCGCTGCTGTCCGGCGACGGCGACGGGCTGGGTTACCTGCTGAAGGACCGCGTCTCCGAGGTCGGCGACTTCCTCGCGTCGCTGGAGCGCATCCGGGACGGCGGCACCGTCTTCGATCCGGAGGTCGTGCGCAAACTGCTGGCGAGCACCACCCGCGCCGACCCGCTGCGCAGGCTGACCCCGCGCGAGCACGACGTGCTGCGCCTGCTGGCGCAGGGCTACGCCAACGCCGCGGTGGCCGAGCGGCTGCACGTGTCGCTCAGCACCGTGGAGAAGCACGTCAACGCCGTCGTCGACAAGCTCGACCTGCCCCGCGACCCGGCCTACAGCCGCCGGGTGCTGGCCATCCTGCGTTATCTGGAGGGCTTCACCGGGTGACGGGCACCTCGGCGGGGCCGGTGTCGGTCCCCGCCGTCGCCCAGGCGACCCGCTCCAGAGGTACGGCCAGGCGCAGGCCGGGCAGACGGCGGGCCACGGCGCCGAGCGCGGCGGCGACCTCGGCGCGGGCCAGGGCGGCGCCCAGGCAGTAGTGCGGGCCGTGGCCGAAGACCAGCGGCGGGCTGCCCTGGCGGCCGGGAAGGAATCGGTCGGGGTCCGGGAAATGCGCCGGGTCGCGGTGCACGGCCTCCAGCCGTACCAGCACGCTCTCGCCCTCGGCGATCGAGGTGCCGCACACCCGCAGGTCCTGCTGGGCGTACCTGGGGAAGGGCTCGCCGGTACGGCCGGCCTGCATGCGCAGCACCTCCTCCACGACGGCGGGGCCCACCTCGACGGGGGCGTCGAGCGTCAGCAGGCGCAGGACGGCGACGGAGACGGCGTTGGCCGCCGACAGGTATCCGGCCGAGACGACGGTGGCGACCATGGCGGTGACCTCGGCGTCGCTGATGCGGCCGGGCGCGGCCGGCAGGGCGCTGATCAGGTCGGCACCGGGGGCGCCGCGTTTGGCGATGACCAGGTCGGCGGCGTAGGTGCCGAACTCGGTCCAGGCCCGCTGGGCGCGCTCGATCTCCTCCGGGCCGCCGAACTGGAAGTCGGCGGTGCTGACGGCCTCGGCCAGGGCGCGGAAGCGGTCGAGGCCGGCGGGCGCGACGCCGAGCAGTTCGGCGATCACGGTGATCGACAGGGGGATCGCCAGCGTCCGCGCGAGGTCGGCGTCCGTGCCGGAAGCGGCGACGGCGGCGGCGAGGTCGTCGGCCACGCGTTCGACGCGGGGGACGAGGGCGGCGATCGCGCGGGGGCCGAAGGCGTTCGCGACCAGGCGGCGCAGCCGCAGGTGCGTCTCGCCGTCCTGGAAGAGGGTGTCGTTGCCGCTGGTGTCGGCGCCCGGCGGGGCGAGGGTGAGCCGCCGCTCGGCCAGTACGTTAACGGCGGCGTCGTAGGAGGTGACCAGCCAGGCCGTGCTCCCGTCGGGGGTGCGGACGGGGGTGAGGGGGGCGGCCGCTCTCAGCCGTGCGTAGGCCGGTGGCGGCTCCAGCGCGTGCGGCCGGTCGAAGGGGAGTGTGTCCATGGCCCCCAGTCAAGACGTTGACGTCGCGTCGGGGTCAAGGCGGCGGCTCGCCACCGGGCAGGAACGCCGGGCTCAGCATGGCGAACGCCCGACCGACCGCGCTGTTCGGCGACCTGACCGAGCCCGCCCGCTCCAGCGTCCACCTGGCCGCTGGCGCCGGGCTCGACGGGATCAGCGGCGCCAGCTTCAGCACCGGCTGCGCGCTGTGCGAGAGCCTGGCGGCCGCTTGACGGCAGCCGTCAGCGGCTGTCAGCGGCCGTCAGCGAGCGGTACGCCGACGGTCAGCGCCGACGGCCACTGTACGGGTATGACGAACCCTTATCTCGAAGGGCATTTCGCCCCGCTGACCGAGGAGATCACCGCTTTCGACCTGCCGGTGACCGGCAGCATCCCGGCCGAGCTCGTCGGCCGCTATCTGCGCAACGGCCCCAACCCGCTCGGTGTGGAGGACCCGGCCGTGCACAACTGGGTGCTCGGCGACGGCATGGTCCACGGCGTGCGCCTGCGCGACGGCCGCGCCGAGTGGTACCGCAACCGGTGGGTGCGTTCCTCCCAGGTCGCCGCCCACTTCGGGGAGGAGTACTCCGGCGCCCAGGCGCCGCAGTTCGACTTCGCCGCCAACACCCACGTCATCGGGCACGGCGGCCGGACGCTGGCGTTGATGGAGAGCGGCGCGCCCGTCTACGAGCTGGGCTACGAGCTCGACACCAAGGGCGTCTTCGACTTCGACGGCGACCTGTCGGAGGGGTTCACGGCGCACACCAAGTTCGACGCGGCCGCCCAGGAACTGCACGGTGTCAGCTACTTCCCCCTGTGGGACCACATCAAGCACGTCGTCATCGGCTCCGGCGGCCAGGTGTTGCGCGCCACCGAGATCGCGGTGCCGGACGCGCCCATGGTGCACGACTTCGCGCTGACCGAGAAGTACGTGGTCATCTTCGACCTGCCGGTGATCTTCAGTCCTGAGCAGGCGGCGGGCGGGGCGACCGTGCCGTACGTGTGGAAGCCCGAGCACGAGTCCCGCGTCGGCCTGATGCCGCGCGACGGCGGGGAGGTGCGGTGGGTGCCGGTGGCGCCCTGTTTCGTGTTCCACACGTTCAACGCCTACGACACTCCCGACGGCGGCGTGATCGTGGACGTGATCGCCTACGACCACTTCGACGTGGCCGACCCGACCAAGTCGGGCTCGCCCGTGCTGGAGAGATGGACGGTCGACCCGGTGGCCGGGAAGGTGTCCCGCCAGGGACTCGACGAGCGGCCGCAGGAGTTCCCGAGGGTCAACGAGGCGCTGATGTCGCGGCCCCACCGCTTCGGCTACACCGCCGCCGCCCACCTGTATCCGCTGGCGGCCGACGACGTCACCCCCGACGAGGCCTTCGCCAACGTGCTCATCAAGCACGACCTGCAGCGCGGCAGCTCCGAGGCGCACGTGTTCGGCCGGGACGCGGTCGTCAGCGAGGCCGTGTTCGCCCCGTCGGCGGCGGG
>NZ_BAAAHQ010000006.1:64896-81015 GCF_039525605.1 Nonomuraea longicatena
GGCGGCGCCCGCCGCCGAGGACGACGGGTATGTGATGGCCTATGCCCACAACCCCGAGCGGGGGGCCTCCGACCTCGTCATCCTGTCGGCCCAGGACTTCACGGCCGGGCCGGTGGCCCGGATCCACCTGCCGACCAGGATCCCGCTGGGCTTCCACGGCAACTGGGTTCCCGACGCCGACTGACGGCGGGCCGGACCCCGGGCGGGCGTGTCCGGGTCCGGGTCGGACAATGGGGGAAGGGGGAGGTGTGCGATGGCCGCTGAGGCGCCCGGCCGTCCGTGCTTGGTCGCGGGCTACGACCGGTGTCCGGCCGCGCAGGCCGCAGTGCGCTATGCGGCCGACCTGGCCGGACGGCTCGGGGCCCGGTTGCTGGTCGTGCACGTGGTCGGCCTGGCCGACTACCCGATCGACCCGGACGCCGCCGACTGGGAGGCGCAGGCGCGATCGACGGTGGCCGCCGAGCACGGGCAGGTCCGCGACCTGCTGGACGGGCGGGGGCTGGACTGGGAGTTCGTGCTGGAGCGCGGCGACCCGGCCGCGCGCCTGGCCGAGGTCGCCGATCGCGCGCACGCCGTGATGACCGTCATCGGCGCGCAACGGCACCGGCTGGCGGCCGGGCCGGTCACCCGGCACCTGACCCGCCACTCCCGCCGGCCGGTTCTGCTCGTGCCCGTCGAAAGCGGCCTACGCTAGGGCGGATGCGCGTGAACCTGCTGCACCCCTGGCCGACGAGCGTGGCGGAGGCGGAGGCCGTCCAGGAGCGGCTGCGGCCGTCGGTGGAGCTCACCGGCCCCACCGCGTTCGCCACCGTGGCCGGGCTGGACGTGCACTACCACGGTGACGAGGAGCTGACGGCGGCCGTGGTGGTGTTGTCGGCCGCCACGCTGGAGGTGGTCGAGCAGGCCGTGGCCCACGGCCGGGCGGCCTTCCCCTACGTTCCCGGCCTGTTCGCCTTCCGTGAGCTGCCCGCGCTGGTGCAGTGCCTCGAACGGCTCACCGTCACGCCCGACCTGCTGGTCTGCGACGGGTACGGCCTGGCCCACCCGCGCGGGTTCGGCCTGGCCTGCCATCTGGGCGTGCTCACCGGCCTGCCCGCGCTGGGCGTGGGCAAGACGCCGTTCGTCGGCTCGTGCGAGCCGCCCGCCCCCGAGCGCGGCGCCTGGACCCCGATCGTCCTGGAGGGCGCCGAGGTCGGGCGGGCGCTGCGTACCCGGGACGGCGTCAAGCCCGTGTACGTCTCACAGGGCCATCGCATCGGCCTCGGCACGGCCTGTGGGCAGGTGCTGCGCCTGTCGCCGCACGCCCGGCTGCCGGAGCCGGTCCGCAGGGCCGACCGGCTGGCCAGGCACGGCCGTTAGTCCTGCTCGCGCCCAATCCAGATGATCACGGTTTACATCGTCCCGAGGACGATGGGCGCGGCGTTGAGCGCGCCGTGGGCGGTGAGGATCGGCCACATGAGCCGGTAGCGGCTCCACAGGTAGCCGAGGAGCACGCCGATCGCGCCTTGGTGGACCAGGCTCATGGCCAGGCTCTCGGGCAGCGGCCCGCCCATGATGCCGACGTGCCAGACCCCGGACAGCAGGGAGGCCAGCAGGACGGCGGGCCAGCGGCCGAGTACCGTCTCCAGCCGGGTCTGCAGCCAGCGCCGGTAAAAGACCTCCTCCAGCAGTGCGTTCACGGCGAATCCGGCGACCAGGACCGTGATCTGGGTGAGGGTGTCGGAGGTGTCCGCCAGGTCGCTGCGGGGTGCGCCGATCGGGCTCAGGTAGGCCACGGCGAACAGCGCCGCCGAGGCCGGCAGCGCGAGCGCATGGGCGGCGGGGGCGCGCCCGACGGGGCCGTCGATCACCGGGGTCCGCCGGGGCGGCACCAGCCGGGCCAGGAGCAGTCCCGCCAGAACGGGCGCCAGGACCTGCCACAGCGGGCGGGTCCCTGCGTGGTCGGCCGAGGTACGGACGCCCTGGCCGGTCAGCAGGAGCCAGGCCGCCGCCGAGGCGAACAGCGCCAGGCAGGCGAGCAGGACACCCAGGGCGAGGGGAGATGTCGATTTTCACACACTTGTACTTTATAGGAGATAGCACGGGTGTGCTGTAATCAGGGTGTGCCGAAAATCGTCGATCACGAACGGCGGCGCGAGACGCTGGCCAGGACCGTCCGGGAGATCATCAGCCGGGAGGGCATCGAGGGCGCCACCGTCCGCCGGGTCGCACAGGAGGCCGGGGTGTCGGTCGGCGGGCTGCGCCACTACTTCGACAGCCAGAGTGGCCTGCTGGCCTTCGCCGCCGAGGAGATCGGCAGGAGCCTCGTCCTGCGCATCGACGGCTGGCTGGCCCGCGACCTGCCGGGCCCGGAGCGCGCCCGGCTGCTGCTGGAGGAACTGCTGCCCCTCGACGCCGAGCGCCGGGTCGAGGTGGACGTGTGGCTGGCCTGCCTGATGCGCTCACGCGTCGACGACTCGCTGGCCGGGCTGCGCGCCACCGCCTGGCAGGCCGAGCTGCACGTCTGCCGGCTCGCGCTGGCCTGTCATCGCTCCCTGCCGCCGCCGGCCCGCATGGGGGAGCCGTTCGGCGATCCCGGGCTGGAGCGGCGGGCGGCGCGGCTGCACGTGTTCGTGGACGGCCTGACCCTGCAGGCGGCGACGTTCCCCGAGAGGTTCACGCCGCAGGGTCTGCGTGACCTGGTCGGCGACGTCCTGGCGGAGATCTGAGCGACCTCAGGCGTCCTGGGCCGCGAACATGAACCCGACATCCACTCACCGACGATCGGAGTCCCTGAATCGGACTGCGAAGCTCAGCCGAGCGTGAACGTCCTGGCGCCGATACGGCGCTGGATGGGAGGGTCAACCTCATGATGGAAGACTTGCGGGACGCCGAGCGCCGGCTCCAGGCCGCGCAGCTCGCTGGAGATGTCGAGGCGCTGGACCGGCTGCTGGACGATCGGTTGATCTTTACCTTCGGTGCGAACGTTGCGACCAAGGCGGACGACCTGGAGCTGCACCGCACTCGGACGCAGGTGTTGACGAAGGTGGCCGAGGAGGAGTTGACCGTGCTCGCCGATGGGCGCACCGGGGTGACGTGGTTTCTCGGCACCGTCGAAGGGACCGTCTCCGGTGCGCCGTTCGCGGCCAGGATGCGCTACACCCGTACGTGGCTGTACGACGAGACGCACGGCTGGCGAATCATCGCCGTGCACGCCGGCACGACCGATTGACGTAGCCGACACGTTGTCCGACGACCGGCCAGCCGGATGGTCGCTGTCGCGGTTCGCCCGCCCCCGGGGGCGGGCCGACGCTGGAAGCCAGGCCACCGCCGTGCTGGGCCTGCGCCCCGACGACTTCGATCCCGATCTTCCTCAGATCGACTTCACCGGCTTGGTCGAGGCCGCCTCGCAAGGCCGGAGAGCCGGCTGGGAGGACGCTGCCCTGCAGCCGGGGCCTCGACGCCTGGGGAGAGCGGATGTGGCGGCGCGGGCTGTGCGTGCCCGCCCGCGCCGCCGCATCCGCTCCTGATCTCAGCGGTACGGACTCGGTTGCCTCGCGGCACGCTGGATCCGGTGGCGGTTCCCGGTCGCGGTTACGCCATCCCGACGGCGAGGGAGAGCTCCAGTTCGGCCTCTCCTTGGTCGGCCCCGTCGATACGGCCGGAGGCCCCGCCCAGATTGCTGGGCCAGGTGGCCTTGTAGATCCAGAAGAAGTCCTCGGTGAAGACGTATGTGTGAGTGCCGACGAAGTCGTCGGCGCTCCACTTGATGAACGCCTCGGCGAAGGCGAGGATCCCGGCGCTGAGCGCCTGCGCCCAGGGAGGGAAGCTCACGCCGGCCGCGTCGAAGGCGATGTTCGCCAGGGTGCCCTTCACGTCGTGAGGGTCGGTGAGCATCTGCTTGTAGATCTGCTCGCGGATCTGGTCGAGGTTGTTCTTGAGTTGGTCGTAGTACGCGCCTTCGTCCTCCACCATCACCGTGACCGAGACGACGACCCCGCCCTTGTTCGCCGTGCCCTGCCACAGCACCAGGTTGGAGAACTGGCGCTCGCTTCCGCGGTACAGGCTCTCGAACACGGGGGACAGGGTCGTGGTGACGGCGCCGGTGCCGTCGACGGCGGTGAAGGCGAAATAGAGCTCGTCACAACTCGACAACTCGGTGGACAGGTCGAAGACATGGAACTTGTTCGCCGCGATCTTGAAACGGGTGTCGCCGAGGTAGTCCCGGACGAACTGTCCCCGCACCGGATCGTATGTCGCGGGGCTGTTCTGGGCGATGAACTCCGGAGTGATCAGCATGTCTAGCCTCCCGGCGCGGTCTCGGGGGCGGCGGCCGCCGCCACGGCCACTTCGGCGTGCAGGATCGTGAACCCCCAGGCGCCGGGCGCGGGCACCGACGCGTCGGCCGACGCGCCGGAGGCCGAGACGTCGACGGCGCGCACGGCGAGCTGGGCGGTGAAGTCGGCGACCAGCGCAGGCAGGTCGCGCCGGAGTTCGTCCCATCCGTAGCCGGTCTCGGGGGTCAGCCCGGCTACGGCGTCGGGGAACACCCGAGCCCGCGCTTCGGGGCCGGCGTCGACGAAGGCGCGCCCGTACTCGGCCAACTGCGCGTCGCTGAGGCCGGTACGGCGGACGGCGTCGACCAACCCTTGCTCCAGTTCGGTGAGCGGCAGCCCCGCCGCCGCGCGGGCGAAGGCGTTGAGCCCGACCGCCAGCAGGTGGTTGCGGGGTTTGGCGCTCTTCGTCCGCTCGCGCTTCTTGGACGGCGCGTGTCCGTCGGCGAGGGTCTCCTTCAGACCGGCGAGGGTCCGCTGGTGCCTGCTCTTCTTCTTGCTCGGTTCGCTAATTTACGACCTTCCGGTCATTTCCCGTTATGGCGGGGCGAACATGGACGATGGTTACGCTATATTCTCCGCGCACGCTTTTACAGGTCTTATTTTCCGCCAGAAAAAGAGGATGATGGGGAACGAAGGTGTTTGCTATTTTCGACTGGGCCGGAAATGCGCCAAAGTTTCGAAGGCGTTCACGCAGTGTCGCCCTGGCGAGCCCATAGGGCCTTCCGCCTGCACTGATACGGGCTCCCGCAATCGCTTGCGTGGCTGTCTCGTCCGTATTTGAGCGGAATTATTCCGATTCGATCGAGCAATGGGGAAAATACTCTGGGGCGGCTTTTTCGGGCAGAATGACTCCGGGCCGGAATGTAGCAGGTTCGACAATCCACCGACGGCGGCTTGGCCATCTCCGCCCGCCAATACCCGCGCGGTGGTAGCGCTGGGCGATCACCTGCCGGCCTGCCCTCCTGTTGTAGGTCCACTACCGGCTGGCGATGGTCGGTGCGATCTGGCCCACCGACGTGCCTCCGTGGAGCCCCGGTGCCTCGGCGGCTGGGTGTGCCGCCATCGGGACCCCTGTGGGGCGTTCGCGGCCGCGAACGCCCCACAGGAGTGGAGTGGATCATCAGTATCCGGGGACGTTCACCTGGAACGGTCGGCCGTCGAGGGTGCCGGTGACGGGGGTGGTGTCAGTGGCGGTGAAGGCCTTCCACTGCAGCGTGACCTTGTGGGTCGCGCCGGCGGGGCCGGCGACGGTGAGGTCGGCGGTGGCTTTGTCGCCGGCGACCTTGGCAGTGCCGGCGGCGGCGAGGTCGGCGACGTAGCGGACCTTGTCCAAGGTGATCGTGCCGTCTCTACCGTTGGTGACCTCCCCGCCGCGCAGCCCGGGCTCGGCGTCCGGCCGCGAGGCGCGATGCGGGTTGTGCATGGCTACCGTGTCGGCGGCGGTGGCGAACGCGGCCGCCACGAGTGTGCGCTGCGGAGCGTCGAGCCCGCCGCCGCGGGCCGCCGGTACTGCTGCCGCGGTCGCAGGGAAGCGACCGTGTGCCTGGTAGTTGGCCATCGTGCACGACGGGTCGGACACCCGCCCCGGGTCCTGGATGAACCGGTGCATGACCTGTCGCGCGCACTCGCCACCCGGCCCACGGCCCTCGACCGAGGGGTTGTGGTACCCGGCCTGTACGGTGACCGCCTGGCCGCGGGGGAATGCCCGCGCCGCGGTGCGTGCACCCATGATCGCCTTCGGGTCGAACTCGCTGGCGACGGCCAGCATCGGCACCGCCGGCCGGTCCGGCTCGATCGCGTTGTTCACTCGCGGGGTGGGCCAGCCTGCGCAGAAGTCCGCACCGCTGCCCGCCTCGGAGAGAGTGAACGGCGCGTACCGGTTGCGCTCGGCATGCCAGGTCACCAACTGGCGGCGCCGACTCGCCTCGTCGGCGGCACGGTCGTACGGCCAGACCGGGTCGGAACACAGGTACGCCGTCGTACCGGCCCTGTCCGGTGACTCCTTGGACGGCGCCTTGGATCCTGCACCCTTGTTGCCGGCCAGCGGGGCTGCCCTGTCGAGCACGCGGCGCAGCGGGGCCGGGTCGCCGTCCAGGTATGCGGCGGTGGCCGCGGTCGCGTCGGTGGCGAGGGCTGGATCAGAGGCCGACCGCAGCGCCCCGAGCAGTCGCTGCAGGGTCAGCGCGTTGTCGCCGCCGGCGCGCATCTTCCGTACCACCGCGTCCCAGCGTGCCGTCGGGTCGCCGCCGGCGGCGCGGCGGCAAGCCGGCGATCGCTGGCAGGCGCGGGCGTAGTTGGCGATGGCTTCCTGGATCTCCTTGCCTTCCGACTCGCCGAGCTGCCACCGGCCGGCCTTGTCGATTGGGCCGATCATGCTCTCGATGTACAGGGCGCGCACCCGGTCCGGGTAGCGGGTCGTGTAGGCCTGTCCGCTCAGCGCGCCCCAGGACGATCCCACGACGGTTACCTTGGACAGGCCCAAAGCCGCGCGCACCGCCTCCACATCGGCGACGTACTGGTCGCTGCTGAAGAACCGGGCTCTGTCGCCGATCTCACGCGCGCACTGGGTGACCGACTCCGGCTTCCCCTGCTGCAGCGCCTTGCACCGCAGCGGCGCGGATTCGCCCATCCCGCGGAACTCCACGATCATCATGTCCGAGTGGTCCAGCAGAGGCTGGAAGACCTTCCCGAAGGAGTCGACGCGCTCGGCGTTGGGTCCAAGCGGGGCCGGACCGCCGGGCATCGCCAGGATCGAGGTGCGGGCTGGGCGCGATCGGTCGGCCCGCGGGATGTACCCGAACCTGATGGTGATCTTCTCCGACTGCGAATCCTGCCAGTTCAGTGGGACGGTCAGGGTGCCGATGCACCGGCTGGTCGCGGTGGCGCATTCGTGCCGGCCGCCGCTGGCCGCGGTGGCGACCGCCGCCTGCGCGGCGGCGACCAGCACCACCGTGCCGGCCAGAATCGTCCTCAGTGCACGCATGCGGCCTCCGCCCAAAGGACTCCGGGAATCCGACGGGGCGCTGTTCGCGCTGGTTCGGTGTGGTTCATGTCATTAGTTGAGCCAGCGTGGGTGTTGCCAGCGCGTATGTGGTTTTCGATATGCCGGCGATATGCGCCGGCTCGTAGCCTCGGGAGCATGCGCGTGTTGATCGTCGAGGACGAACCCTTCCTGGCAGAAGCCGTCCGCGATGGCCTCCGTCTGGAAGCGATCGCCGCCGACATCGCCGGTGACGGTGACACCGCTCTGGAACTGCTGAGCATCAACGCCTACGACATCGCCGTCCTCGACCGCGACATCCCCGGCCCCTCCGGCGACGAGATCGCCAAACGTATCGTCGCCTCCGGTAGCGGCATGCCCATCCTCATGCTCACCGCTGCCGACCGGCTCGACGACAAGGCCTCCGGGTTCGAACTCGGCGCCGACGACTACCTCACCAAGCCTTTCGCGCTCAAAGAGCTCGTGCTCCGTCTGAGAGCGCTCGACCGCAGGCGCGCCCACCACAGACCACCCGTGCGAGAGATCGCCGGCCTGCGGCTGGATCCGTTCCGCCGCGAGGTCTACCGCGACGGCCGTTACGTCGCGCTCACCCGGAAGCAGTTCGCCGTGCTCGAAGTTCTCGTCGCTGCCGAAGGCGGTGTCGTCAGCGCCGAAGAACTCTTGGGGCGAGCGTGGGATGAGAACGCCGACCCCTTCACCAACGCCGTGCGTATCACGGTCTCGGCACTGCGTAAGCGGCTCGGCGAACCCGGGATCATCGCCACCGTGGCCGGCGCCGGGTACCGCATCGGCCCTCAACCAGACACCGGACGTGAGGGAGGCGGCCGTGGATAGAGCGCCTGGGTTGAGTGTTCGCCTCAAACTCACCCTCAGCTACGCCAGCTTTCTCATGCTCGCAGGTGCCCTGCTGCTCGCCGCCGTGTCGGTCTATTTCCTGCGGGGCCTACCCGATGATGCGGTGTACACCACCGGTCACTTGATAATCGACCGCTCCGCCATCCTGCGTTCGTTCACTCCGGTCGCGGCCATCGTGTCGGCGTTCCTGCTGGTATTCGGTTTTCTGGGAGGATGGATTCTCGCCGGCCGGATGCTCGCCCCCCTGACCCATATCACGGATGCCACCCGCGTGGCCGCGAACGGGTCACTTTCCCACCGGATCCAGTTGGCAGGCCGCAAGGACGAGTTCCGCGAACTCGCCGACGCCTTCGACGCCATGCTCGTACGGCTTGAAGCACACGTCGCCGAACAGCGGAGATTCGCAGCCAACGCCTCGCACGAACTGCGCACCCCGCTGGCGATCTCGCAGTCACTTCTCGACGTGGCCCGCAATGATCCGACACGCGATCCTGGCGAACTCGTCGACCGCCTTCACGCCGTCAACGTTCGAGCGATCGACCTCACCGAGGCGCTACTCGTGCTCAGCCGCGCTGGCCAGAGGTCCTTCACCCGAGAACCTGTTGACCTGTCCTTACTCGTAGAAGAGGCCACCGAAACACTGCTCCCGCTCGCCGAGAAACGGGGTGTCACCATCGATGCCTCCGGTGACATCACACCGGCTGTCGGGTCGCAAGCGCTCCTGCTGCAGATGACGATGAACCTTGTGCACAACGCCATCGTGCACAATCTGCCCGAACGGGGCACGGTGTGGGTCAAGACCAGCGTCCGCCCCGAGATCGTGGTGCTCACGGTCGAAAACAGCGGCGAGAAACTCTCCCCGCAGTTGGTCTTGACACTCACCGAACCGTTTCAGCGCGGCACCGAACGAATACGCAACGACCACGCAGGCGTCGGCCTCGGCCTGGCGATCGTCAAGAGCATCACCCAAGCACACGACGGATCTCTCACTATCATCCCGCGCCCTGCGGGCGGACTCCGTATCGTCGTTCAACTGCCTATCCCCCACCACGTACAGGTACCGCAAACGTGGTCACGTACGGCCACATAACCGGATTGGCCGAGAGAACGATCGTGGATCCGGTGGGGGAGTATGAGAGCTGGCCGCTGTGCGAACCGCACGCTGCGGCCCTGCCGGCCAAGGATCCGACAGCTCCGCTCGCGGTGGTCGCCGCCCTCTGGCTCGGCTGGACCGAACGCAACTGGCCGGACACGCGGTCGAATTTCCCACAGGACTACCGGGACCCCTTGCGCAGCGGTTCAGGCGGGCTGGCCGGTTGCCCCGGCGAGCATCGCCTTGGGCCAGACCGGCCGGTGCTGCCGCCGGGCGGCGCCCAGCATCCGGGCGCGGGCGGCCGTCACCGTGGCGTGGCCGGCGGGCGGCATCACCTCGTCGATGAACGGGAATTCCTTCAATGGGTTCGGCTGAAACGGGCCCCTTCGATGAGCAGCGCGCCGATTCCGCAGCTCAGGCGCCATCGGCGCGGCGGGTGACGGCCTGCCCGCCCACGCCCGTCCAATGAAATCGCCTGCCGTACCCCCTTCTGCGCACAATCCCGGCTTCCGCGTTCCCTGTCACATCGCCCGGACGACGTATGGGCAGAACCACGAAGGGAACCGGGAACATGACCACCACCATCACCCGCGGCAACGCCTCCACCCGCACGCTGCTCACCGCCGCGGCGGCCGCCATGCCGGTCTGGACCGTCGTCGCGCTGACGCAGGCGTTCACCCGCGAGGGCTTCGACCTGGTCCGCCACCCCTTCAGCCAGCTCGCCACCGGCTCGCTCGGGTGGATCCAGATCACCAACTTCCTGATCGTCTCCTCGCTGCTCATCGCCGGCTCCTTCGGGTTCCGCAAGGTCCTGCACGGCAAGCCCGGCGGCACCTGGGTGCCGCGCCTGACCCGGATCGCCGGGATCGGAATGATCGGAGCGGGCGTCTTCGTCGTGGACGCCGGTTACGGCTTCCCCGTGGGCACACCGGCCGGGCCGCCAGCGGGGATGAGCTGGCACGCCGTCCTGCACATGGTGGCAGGGCAGGTGGCGTTCCTCGCCTTCGCCGCGGTGTGCTTCATCCTCGGCCGGTACTTCACCCGCGCCGGCGCCCGAGGCATGGCCCTCCTCTCCCGCCTGGCCGGCACGGCCGTGATCGTCGGTGACGGCTGGGCGATCACCGGCGGGCACGCCGGCTCGGTGACGCTCGCCACCGGCGTCATCATCGCGATGGGCTGGATCTCCCTGGTCGCCGCCCATCTCCGCAAGTCCGCCTGAATCACCCACCACATCACCACAGAGGAGAAACCATGAGAAAGATCGTCGCCGGGCTGTTCGTCTCGATGGACGGAGTCGTGGAAGCACCCGAGAGACGGCACTTCCCTACCTGAACGCATGTCGGGCTGTTCGGCCTCGCCGGCAAAGCCCTCACCCCACGGATCCGCCACCTCGGGAGATCGCGATGCTGCGGGTCCACAACCCAGGGGCGACCAACGCGTTCTACCCCACGCCGGGTCTCTGCCGGCCGACCGGCGGAACGAAGACCTGATCACCGATGGGTACCGGTTGACCGAGAACACAACCCGGCTGCGGGCCGACGCCCGCCGCAAGCGCGAGCAGATCGTCATCGCGGCCCGCGAGGTCTTCCTTGAGCAGGGCATCCACGCGCCGCCGGAGGAGATCGCCCGCCGCGCCGGCATCGGCATCGCCACCCTCTACCGCCGCTTCCCCGGCCGCCACACACTCGTCCAGCAGGTCGCCCTGGACAGCCTGACCCGGTCGGTGAGGAACTGGACCGCGCCACCGTCGCGCACCCCGACGCCTTGGGCGCGCTTACGCAGCTCATACGCCGCCTGGTGGAGACCATCATGCCGATGCTGCTCCCCGGTCTGGAGGAGGACGCGCGCGGCGAGAGGGGAACCCTGAAGAGGCGACGCGACCAGCTCTTCGAGCAGATGGAACAGCTCACCCGCGCCGCCCAGAAGTACGGGTAGCTCCGCCAAGGCATCAAGCCCATCGCCATCTGGCTCGGCGTCATCAAGCTGTCCCGCCCGCTACCCGTTCTCGGCGCCGAGCACAACGAGCTGATCACCGGCCGGCAGTTGGAGTTGCTCCTCGGCAGCCTCCACGCCACGGCGCTGGACGCCGCCGAGCCGCTGCGCCGACAGCCGCTGACCCTCGACGACCTGGACCGCCACCTCAGAACGGCGGAGTAGCCGGAGCTGAGGACGGCCACGTCACCGGTGCGCAGTTCCTCGACTGGAGGCCGAGGCCCGCCGCGTGCTCACGGCGACGGGTCTCGAACCGGGAGGAGACCCGGCGGTGGGGTGAACGGCCCGCCTGGGACAGATCTGGGACAGCGGCAAGCCTGAACATAACCGCAGGTCAGCGGCGCGCAATCGGGCCGCCTGTCCCATCGGGAGGCTCTCGCCGCCCCGGGGACGGCGGTGCGGGTGCCAATCTCGGCGACGTGACCGACACCCGCTCCCTCCTGGAAAGGCACCCCGATGGATTCCCTGCTCTCCACGCTGACCGCGCATCCCCTCAGGTGGGAGGTGACCGACGCGGCGGCCGGCCTGCTGCCGGCTCCGCTTCTCCTGCACGGCCGCGCGGTGAGCGCGCCGTCGCGCCCTGAGGCCCTGTCAGGGCTCGCATCAGTACGGTGACCGGCCCGTATCAGCGCGATCCGCGACCTTTGCTGTCAACAGCCCGACAACAACCGATCCGAAACGGGAGTTCACCATCATGACCATCACGTTCTCCGACCAGGACAAGCTCACCCTCCGCACCGCCGCATGGGGCGCCGTCTCGCTGATGTCGGCCGCCAGTGCCGCCGGCTCGGCCCACAAGGCCGGCACCGAGGGCTCCATCGCGCTGACCTCGGCGACCGGTGCGGTCGGACACGTGCTGACCAAGGCGCCCAAGAGCGTGAAGTGGGGTAAGACGGTCGCCGACCTCGCCGACCAGGCGTTGCCGGCGCTGACCGCGTCCATGGCGCTGCTCAAGCAGCAGGCGCCGGACGAGGCCGACAACTTCCGCCGCACCATCACCGTCGCGGTCGAGGCCGCCGCCCGTACCCACCAGGGCGAGCCCAGCCCCACTGCGGCCGCCATGGCCCGCAAGATCACCGACGCGCTCGCCGCCGCCTGACCATCACGACCCCGGAAAGAAGGAATCATGACCACGAACACCCGGCGTCTCGCCGCCACCACACTGACGGCCGCCATGTTGGCCGCCGCGATCGCCACCCCCGCGATCGCCGCCCCCGCCCAGGACCGCCCCGAGCTGCAGAAGGCCATGCAGGCGTTCGTCGACGCCGGATTCACCGGGGTGCAACTGCGCGTGAACGACCAGGCGGGTGAGTGGTCGCCAGCGCCGGAGTCAGCAAGCTCGGCCGTCCCGCCAAGCCGTCGACGAACGGGCGGTTCTGGACCGGCAGCGCCGTCAAGCCGTTCACCGCGACCCTGGTCCTTCAGCTCGTCGCCGACGGCAAGGTCAAGCTCGACGCCCCGGTGGCCGGCTACCTGCCCGACCTCGGCCTGGACCGCCGGATCACCGTCCGCATGTTGCTGCAGCACACCAGCGGCCTGTTCAACTACACCGGCGAGTACTACGACGACGGCACGTTCGCCCCCGGCATCCCCGCCGCCGGCGACGCATGGCTGAAGAACCGCTTCCGCAGCTACAAGCCCGAAGAGCTGGTACGGCTGGCGCTGTCCAAGCCCACGCGCTTCGAGCCCGGGACGGGTCAGAACTACTCCAACACCAACTACACCCTGGCGCTGCTGCTGATCGAAAAGGTCACCGGCCGCCCGTACGCCGAGCAGTTGCAGCAGCGGATCCTGCGTCCGCTCGGCCTGTCGGCCACCCGGCAGGCAGGCGACCGCACGAAGTTGGCGGGGCCGTACGCGCACGCCTACTACAGCTACCAGGGCAAGACGATCGACATCTCCCGGCAGAACCTGTCCATGCTGGCCGGCGCCGGTGACCTGGCCTCGACGACCCGGGATCTGACCACGTTCTTCACCGCGCTGAACGGCGGCAAGCTCCTGCCACCCGCGCTGCTGGACGAGATGCGCAAACCGCACGGCAAGCTCAAGTACGGACTCGGGGTGTTCGCGCAGGACCTGGGCCCGGGCTGCGGCACCGTCTACCAGCACAACGGCAGCCCGCCGCACGGCTACGGGGCGCTGATGTACAGCTCGCCCGACGGCAAGACGACCCTGACCGGGTCGGTGACCTGGGTGGACTCGGCGACCCGCGGGCCGGTGAAGGACTTCCAGAAGCTGCTGGACGGGCTGGTCCAGAAAGTGTTCTGCGGCACACCGGCTCGATGACAGCGGCCGCTGCGCCCGGCCCGCCTGACGCGCACGCTGGACGCGGCCGTGCGCGCGATGATCGGCGGCGAGGACGGGACGGCGCTGTCGGCCCGGGACGCGGCGCAGGCCGACGAGTCCCCGGGCGCGCGCGGCCGACTCCGACCCGGCCGCGCCGGCCTGCGCCCCGCAGCAGGTGCGGACCGCTTTCGCCGGGTGGCGGGGTCGGTCAGCCGGTGAAGTCGGCGGCGTGCTCGTGCGCCCACTCGGCGAAGGTGAGCGCCGGGCGGCCGGTGAGCTCGCGCACCGCGCCGGTGGTCTCGACCGGCACGCCGTCGTGCTCGCGCCACCAGCCCAGGAGCGGGCGCTGGTACTCCTCGGGGATGAACGGCGCCATCTCGGCGCTCCACTCCTCCTCGCTGAGCTTGCGCACCTCGATCGGACGGCCGACGACCTGGGAGAGGGTCTCGATCTGCTCGGTGAACGTGATCGACCTCGGCCCGGTGATCGTGTACGGCCGCCCGCCGAGCGCGGGGTCGGTGAGCACGGCCAGCGCGGCACGGGCGAGGTCGGCCTCGTGGAGGGGGTCGGTGTGCGCGCCCGGGTAGGGCAGGCCGATCGGCTCGCCCGCCTTGATCGCCTGGGCCCAGGCCAGGGCGTTGCCCGCGAACGCGCCGGGCCGCAGGTGCGTGGCGCGCACGCCGGACTCCTCCAGTGCCCGTTCGGCGTCGCGGTGCAGGCGGGCGATAGGGCTGGCGTCGGTGTCCGGTTCGAGCGCGGACGCCGACGACAGCAGCACGATGTGCTCCACCCCGGCGGCTTCGGCCTGCCCCGCGAAGGCCGCCGCCTGGGACGGCTCGGCGTACAGGAACACCGATCGCACGCCCTCCAGCGCGGCCGGGAAGGTGGCCGGGTCGGTGAGATCGCAGACCACAGCGCCCTCAGCGCCCTCGCCGGGCCTGCTGGAGGCGGGGCGCACGTCGAGGCCGCGCTCGCGCAGCAACGGGATGAGGCGCCGCGCGACCGAGCCGCGGCTGCCGGTGACGAGAACGGTCATGACTCTCCTGTCCAGAACCTATAATGTGCATGAAGCAAAATGTGCTTGATGCACATGAATGTGGATCACGGAGGCCCCCGATGTCAAACCGAGCCGGTCGGATGGCCGAGCTGATGGCAGAAAGCCAGCGGCACTACGCCGCGTACTCGCTGTTCAACCAGGCGATGGCGGAACATCTGGGCCTGCACCCCACCGACCTGCAGTGCGTCGCGTTGCTCGACCTGGAGCCCGGCCCGGTCACCACCGGCGAACTCGCCGCCCTGACCGGCCTGACCCCGAGCGCCACCTCGCGCCTGGTCGACCGCCTGGAGAAGGCCGGCTTCGTGGTCCGCCACACCGACCCCGGCGACCGCAGGCGCGCCCTGGTCTCCCTCGTTCCCCGCACCTGCGCCGCCGTCGCCGAAGCGTGGGAGGTGCCCGGCCGCGCCTTCGCAGAGGTTCTCGGGGACTACGACGACGACCAGCTCCAGCTCATCGCCGACTATCTGCGCAGGGCCGCCGACGTCGGCCGCGAGCAGGCCCGCCGCCTGTCAGACTCATGACATCCCTGGTGAGGGCAGGGTGGACGGCCTGTACGGTGTTCAGCTCCGCGTGATCTCCCGCAGCAGGTCGGCCAGCTCGCGCCGGGAGGCCACGCCGAGTTTCGGATACGCCTTGTACAGGTGGTACTCGACCGTGCGCGGGCTCAGGAACAGCTGCTCGGCGATCTCGCGGTTGCTGACGCCCGCGGCGGCCAGCCGGACGATGCGGCGCTCCTGCGCGGTCAGTTCGCCGAGCGGGTCGCCGTCCCGGCCGTTGTCGCCCGCGGGACGGTGACCGTACGGGCGGGGCTGCCCGGCGGCGCGCAACTCGGCACGGGCGCGTTCGGCCCACGGCTGGGCCCCCAGTCGCTCGAACAGCTCGGCGGCCAGGCGCAGCGGGTGCCGCGACTCGGCGCTGCGGTGGGCGCGGCGCAGCCGCTGGCCGTACAGCAGGGCGGTGCGGGCCCGCTCGAACGGGCGTCCGTGCTCGTGCGTGCGCAACGCCCGCCCGAGAAGTTCGAGAACGGCGCCGTCGCCGCGCCCCTGCCCGTCCTTCTCATGCACGCCGTCGGCCCGGCTTGGTCCGTTGTCGCCTGAATCCGGCCCGTCGTGGGCGGGTGCGCCGTCGCCGTTGGGGCGGGCCTCCCCGTCGCCCCGTGTCCGGCCGCTCTGGGCGCCGTTCGCGTGTTCGGCGGCCAGCGCCTCCAGGCGCAGCGCGACCGACTGGGCCCACGGCCGGCCGGTGTGCGCGGCCCACGCGGTGAAGCGGTCGAGCGGTTCGGCCGCCAGGTCCGGCCGTCCGGACAGGAGCGCGGCCTCGGCCAGGTCGGCGGCGGCCGTCGGCGGCGCGTCGGCCCCGCGCCAGCGGGTGTGCAGGTGCGGGACGGCCTCGTCGATGCGGCCGTGGCCGAGCGCGAGCAGGCCGGGCGTGCCACCGGGCGCGCCCTCGATGGCGTCGATCTCGTCGATGACGTCGCGCTGCGGGACGGCCTGGCCGGCGGTGGCGGCTGGCGCCTCGG
>NZ_BAAAHQ010000006.1:81056-81630 GCF_039525605.1 Nonomuraea longicatena
GAACGTGTCCGCGCGGGCGGCTCTGGCCGCCGCGTGCTGTCCTGCGGCGACCAGCGCCCACGCCTGCCAGATCAGCGCGCCGGGCAGCGCGGCCTGCTCACCCTGCTCGACCTCGCGGGCGGCGGCGGCCAGAGCGGCGTCGTCGTCGCCCGCCAGCAGCAGTTCGCGGGCGCCGCCCTGACCGGCCAGACGGGGCAGCGCCCGGTCGTAGTCGCTGGCCAGCAGCAACTGTCTGGCGGCGGCCCGGCTGCGGCGAGCGTGGGAGCCGGTTCCGGGGCTGAGCAGCGCGGCGTGGTCGTACACGCACGCCGCCGTCAGGGGCTCGGCGTGGCGGGCGAGTTCCTCCAGCTCGGCGGCGATGCGCTCGTCGGGCGTCAGCGTCGCGGCGAGCCGGTGGGCCAGCCGGCGGGCCGGGTCCGGGGTGGCCTCGACCAGCAGGCGGTGGGCGCGTAACCGGTCGTCGAGCGGAGTCAGGTAGTAGACGGCGGTGCGATCCAGCGGGTGGCGAAAGCGCGCCCGCATCCCGGCGATGTGCAGCACTCGCTCGGCGGCGGCCAGGCCGCCGTCGCGGGAG
>NZ_BAAAHQ010000006.1:81636-109127 GCF_039525605.1 Nonomuraea longicatena
CCGAGCTCGGCCGCCGCGGTCATGACGGCCGCCAGGTCGCCGTCCGCGGCGACCAGGGTCAGGATCCGGCGCCCGGCGGCGGGGACGGTTTCGGCCAGCCGGTGGCCGAAGCGGGCCAGCACCGGGTTGCGTGCCCGCAGCACCGGCGGCGGCAGCACCCGGCCCCCGCGCTGCTCAGGCGGCATCGCGGCCGCGTACTCCAGCAGCGCGAGCGGGTTGCCGCCCGCCTCCCGCACGATCCGCGCCCGCACCCCCGGGTCCAGTTCGGCGCCCGCGAGCAGCGCCGCCGCCCGCTCCTCCGCCAGCGGCGGCAGCGCCAGCTCCGGTACGCCGGGGGCCTCGAACCCGTCGTCGGCCGCGAACACCACCGCCGCCCCCTGCGCCCCGGCCCGGCGCGCGGCGTACCGCAGCGCCTGCGCCGACAGCGGGTCGAGCCAGTGGGCGTCGTCGACGAGCACCGACCGAGGTCCGTCGCGCAGCGCCCGCAGCACCCGCTCCCCGGCCGCGAACGCGTCGAGACTGGCGGCGGGCGAGCCGAGCAGGGGCCCGCCGGCCTCGGCCGGGCCGCGAAGGGCGCCCAGCGCGGCCCCCGGCAGCGCGGACTCGGCTTCGACGCCGCTCACCCGCACGCACGGCCACCGCCGCGCCAGCTCTTCCAGCATCGTCGTCTTGCCGGCTCCGGCCTTGCCCCTGACCAGGACCGCGCCGCCGCGCTCGGCGACCGTCCGCACCTCGTGCCACACGACAGTGACGCTACCCCGTAGTCCTACGGATGCGCCCCCAGTGATCTCGTCCCTAGCGTTCACGCCATGACGAAGACGTTGTTCGACACCGTGACCGTGGGCAAGACGCAGCTGGCCAACCGGCTGGTCATGTCGCCGATGACGCGCAGCAGGGCTGCGGCGGGCGGCCTGGTGACCGATCTGACCGCCGAGTACTACGCCCAGCGCGCCGGCGCCGGGCTGATCATCACCGAGGGGGTGCAGCCGTCGGTGATCGGGCAGGGTTCGATCGGCACCCCGGGGCTGCACAGCGCCGAGCAGGTGGCGGCCTGGCGGCGGGTGACCGACGCCGTGCACGCCGAGGGCGGCAAGATCTTCGCCCAGCTGTGGCACAGCGGCCGGGTGGCCCACTCCAGCCTGTACCCGGACGGGCGGCTGCCGGTGGCGCCGTCGGCGGTGGCCTCGGGCGGGCAGATGTTCAGCCCGGAGGGGATGCTCGACCACCCGACGCCGCACGCCCTGTCCACCGCCGAGGTCGCCCAGACCGTCGCCGACTTCGCCGGGGCGGCGCGCAACGCCGTCGAGGCCGGTTTCGACGGCGTCGAGATCCACGGCGCCAACGGCTATCTGGTCCACCAGTTCCTGTCCGACAACTGCAATCGACGCACCGACGTCTACGCCGACCGGACCCGGTTCGCGCTGGAGGTCACCCACGCCGTCGCCGAGGCGATCGGCCCCGAACGCACCGGGATCCACCTGTCGCCCGGCAACCCGTACAACAACATCGAGGAGGGCGACCCGCTCGGCCTGTACACGCGGCTGCTGAAGGACCTGGACCCGGGCCTGGCGTTCGTGCACCTGCTGGAGATCGGCGACCGGGAGCTCGTCCTGCGGCTGCGCGAGTCGTGGCCGGGGACGTTCATGCTCAACCCGCACACCCCCGCCTTCCCGCCGTACGCGGGCATGCACGCCTCGCCGGAGGCGGCCGAGGACGCGCTGAACGTCGCCGACCTGGTCAGCCTGGGCGTGATGTGGCTGGCCAACCCCGACCTGGTCACCCGCATCCGCAGGGGCGGGCCGTACAACGAACCCGACCCGGCCACCTATTACGGCGGTGACCACCGCGGGTACACGGACTATCCGGCGATGGTGTGAGCGGCGCCCGCACGGTCGGCGAGCACCTGGTCGCCGTCCACACCACCCTGCGCGGGCAACTGGCCGAGTTGCGCGCCCGGGTCGCCGACGGGCAGAGTCCGCCGCTGGAGCTGCGGGAGTTCTGCCTCACCTGGTGCGCGTCGCTGCACGCCCACCACACGGGGGAGGACGCCGTAGCCTTCCCCATGCTGCGGGAGCGGCACCCGGAGCTGGCCCCGGTCCTGGACCGGCTGCGCCGCGACCACGTGGTCGTGGAGGAACTGCAGGAGCGGCTGCGCCGCACCCTGGACGAGCCCGGTCCCGGCACGCTGGCGGTCGTGGACACGCTCACCGGCCTGCTGGAGGCGCACTTCGCCGAGGAGGAGGCGCGGCTCATGGACGCGCTGGACGGGCTGCCCCTGCCGTCCTAGGCGTATTTGTCGCCGACCTGGGCGCGGATCGGCGCGGTGTCGTACACGATCGTCAGCAGGGCGACGCGGGCGGAGCCGGCGGCGAAGTCGAAGACGTCGCAGCAGTCGAAGTCGAGGACCGAGCCGTCGCGCAGCGTCCACCGGTAGTGGAACCAGGCCACCGCACGCCCGCCCGCCGCGCTGGTGAGCACGTCGATCGGGGTGATGCGGCTGCTGCGCGAGGAGGCTGCGAGCCTGGTGAAGAACGCGGGAGCGGCCAGCCTGCCGAGGAACGGCGAGATCACCTGCCCGCCGGGGGCGAACAGTTCGACGATGGCGGCGGTGTCGCCGGCCTCCAGTGCCCCGAGGTAGCGGTGGACGGTGTCGGTGAGGGTCACGGCCTGCTCCTTTCACGTCAGCGTGTACGCCTCGAACACCACTTCCCGTGGGGTGCGCGCGCCGGAGGCGACGGTGAGGCGGTGGTTGAGCCACCGGTAGGCGGGGTCGGCGGTCTCGAAGCGCAGGGCGAGCCGGAAGTAGTAGGCGGCGGGGTCGACGGGCTCGCCCCGGCCCAGGGCGGCCAGGACCTCGGCGGGGCCGTGGCGGACGCCGGTCGCGCTGAGCTGGAGCAGGGCGCCGTCGTCGGTGCGCAGCGTGTGCCGGCTGTCGAGGCTGGCGCTGCCGTCCGCGTGCACGAGCTGCCAGTCGCCGCCGCCGAGCACCCGGCCGCTGAAGCGCTCGCCGTCGAAGCGGCCCTCGGCGACGTCGATCACCCTGCGGCGGCCGTGCGGCGTCTGCCCGACCTCGTGGACGGCCGCGACCGGCAGCCGGAACAGCGCCAGCGGCTCCAGGTGTGGCCTCACCGGTCGCATGAGTACGAGGCCCTCCGGTTGAGCAGGTCGGGGTCGAACCCGGCCTGGCGTTTGTAGGAGGCGGCGATGGCCTCGCGTTCGGCCCTGGGCATGATCTCCTCGATGTCGGTGAAGCCGCCGGGGGCGCGTTCGTGGGCCAGCCGCATGACGATCTCGGGGCCCTGGCCCCGGTTGGCGCAGCACAGCGCGGCGGTCACCGGCCGCCGCTCGGCCTCGTAGGCGGCCAGCGCCCGGTCGGGGTCGCCGTCGCGGGCCAGCCGGTAGGCCAGGACGCGGGCGTCGAGCACGGCCTGGGAGGCGCCGTTGGAGCCGACCGGGTACATCGCGTGGGCGGCGTCGCCGAGCAGGGTGACGCGGCCGTGCGTCCAGCGGGGGAGGGGGTCGCGGTCGATCATCGGGTACTCGTAGATCGTCTCGGCGCCGGCGACGAGGGCGGGCACGTCCAGCCAGTCGAAGCGCCAGCCGGAGAAGTGTTCCAGGACCTTGGCGGCGGGCACGCGCCGGTTCCAGTCGCCGGGGACGCGTTCGGTCGCGGGCCGTTCGGCGATCCAGTTGATCAGCGGCGGGTCGCCGCCGCCGATCGGGTAGGCGACGAACTTGTGGTCGCCGTCGCCGGCCATGATCATGGTGTGGCCGGACAGGAACGGCCGGGCGCGGGTGGTGCCCCGCCACAGCAGCAGCCCGTTCCACGGCGGCGGCCCCTCGCCGGGGTACATGCGCGCGCGGACGGCCGAGTGGATGCCGTCGGCGCCGATCAGCAGGTCGAAGTCCAGGTGCGAGCCGTCGGCGAAGGCCGCCTGCGCCGCCTCGAAGTCCACCAGGCGGCGTCCGGTGAGCACGGGCACGCCCCTGGCCAGGGTCTCCTGCAGCAGTAGCGCCTGCAGCTCGCCCCGGTGGACGGAGTACTGCGGCCACCGGTACCCGGCCGCCAGGCCGCGCGGCTCGCTCCAGATGAGCGAGCCGTGCCGGTTGTGGTAGGCCAGCTCGGTCGTGGCTCGCGCCCGTTCGGCCAGTTTCGGGGCGAGTCCGAGCTCGGTCAGCTCCCGTACGGCGTGCGGCAGCAGGTTGACGCCGACGCCGAGCGGCCGGATCGCCGGGGCGGCCTCGGCGACGGTGACGTCGGTGAATCCCGCGGCGTGCAGGCTGATGGCCGAGGCCAGGCCGCCGATTCCGGCGCCGGCGATGAGGATGCGCATCCCGCCTCCCAAGCATTGCTTTGGCCAAAACCATTTTGGCCACAACCATTCGGGGTGGGCAAGAGTGGCAGGATCGCAGAATGCGCAAGCCCCAGGTCCGGCCCGACGTCTGGTACGAGCGGCACGCCCGCGAGCGCGTGGCCGCCCTGCCCGCCGACGTGGACCCCTCCGTCTTCGAGCTGGCCTACAACCTCCTGCACCTGTCGTACCTGCTCGTCAGCGACCTCGAGTCGCGCATCCACCGCCCGCGCGGCCAGACCCTGCCCGGCTTCCGCCTGATGTTCAAACTGTGGCTGCTGGGCCCCACCCGCGTCAGCGACCTGGCCGGCTACTCGGCCATGACCCGCTCGGCCGTCTCCAACGCCGTCAACACCCTCGAACGCGACGGCCTCGTCGAGCGCCGCGCCGACCCCGGCGACCGCCGTACCGTGATCGTCGCCCTCACCGAGGCGGGCGCGCGGGCCGTCCACACCGGCTTCGAGGAGCAGAACCGGCGCGAGCGCCAGTGGTTCGCCGCGCTGACGCCCGCCGAGCGCGACCAGCTCGCCGACCTGGCCCGCCGCCTGATCGCCGCCCGCCCGGACGGTCTGTCACCCGGCGGGTGACAGCAGCTGCTCCATCACCGGGTCGCGGCGCACCGCCGGATCGGCGAACAGTTCCTCGGCCAGCCGCGCGTCGGCCTCGGCGCCCGTCTCCCCGAGCAGCGTGCGCGCCCGCGCCCGCTGCCGCATGCCCGCCGCCCTTCCGTAGGCGTCTCCGGCGGCGCCCGCCACCTCCAGTGCGCGCCGCACGTCGGCCAGCGCGAACGCCGCCCGCCCCTGGCGCAGCAGGACCTCGGAGCGGCTCAGCAGCGCCTGCCACTCATCCTCCCTGTTGCCCGTGCGCCCGCACAGCTCCAGCGCGGCATCCAGCGTCGCCAGCGCCTTGTCGTGCTCGCCCAGCAGCCCGTACACGCGGCCGAGCGCGGCCAGCGTGATGCTCTCGCCGTACAGGTCGCCGTCGGCGCGGCGCACGGCCAGGCAGCGTTCGAGCCGGTCGGCGGCCTCGCGGTGGCGGCCCAGGTGGGCCAGCGCCTCGCCGAGGTTGTGGCCGACCATGCCGAGCCGTGGGGAGCCGCCGGCTGATTCGAGCAGCGTCAGGCTCTCCACGATGCGCCGGTGGGCGGTCCGCGCGTCGCCGTACTGCATGGCCAGCCAGCCCAGATTGTGCAGCGCCAGCCCCTCGGCCTCGCGGTCGCCTGCGGTCCGCCACAGCTCCAGCGCCTGCCACAGCCGGTCGTGGGCGCCTTCCTGGTCACCGTGCCGCCACCGCATCAGGCCAAGCATGACCAGCGCGGAGGCCGTCGCGTCCAGGTCGCCGCGCCGTCTGGCCACCTCCACCGACAGCTCGGCCAGCGTGCCCATCTCGCGCCAGTGGCCGCCTTTCATGCCGACCGACCTGACCAGGTTCATCAGCTCGGGCACCAACCGCTCCGGTTCCGGGCCCGCCTGGGCCGCCTGCGCGGCCACCGCCACCAGGTTCGGCAGTTCGTCCTCCAGCCAGCCCACCGCCTCTGCCGGGTCGCCCGCCTGCTCCGGCGCGTCGCCGCCGCGCAGGTGCGGCTGCAGCGCGGCGCGCAGCCGCCGTCCCGCCGCCGCGTAGTGCTCCATCACCCGCCGCAGCATCTCCTCGCGCCGCAGCACCGACTCGCCCGCCGCCGCCTGCTCGGCCGCGTACAGCCGGGCCAGGTCGTGCACGCCGAACCGGCCGCAGGGGGCCGGTTCCACCAGCCGCGCCTCGGCCAGCTCGTCCAGCGCGGCCGTGGCCGCCTCCTCCTGCACGTCGAGCGCGACCGCGACCAGCGCCACGCTCATCGCCGGTACGGCCAGCACCCCGAACACCCGGAAGGCCGCCTTCGCGCGCGCCGACAGCGTCCCGTAGCCGACGTCGAAGCACGAGCGCACCCGCAGTTCGGCCGTCTCCAGCTCGTCCAGGCGGCGGTGGGCGTCGCGCAGCCGCTCGCCGAAGCCCGCCAGCGTCCAGTCCGGGCGTCCGGCCAGGCGGGCGCCCGCCACGCGCAGCGCCAGCGGGAAGTGACCGCACCAGCGGGCGATCTCGGCCGCGGCGCGCGGTTCGGCCGCCACCCGCGCCTGCCCGGCCAGCAGCGCCAGCATGCGCACCGACTCCGGCTCGCGCAGCGTGCCCACTCCGATCGAGACCGCGTCCAGCGTCGTCAGCGCGCTGCGGCTGGTGACGATCGCCGCGCACCCGGCGTGGGCGGGCAGCAGCGCGCCGACCTGGGCCGCTCCCACGGCGTTGTCGAGCACCACCAGCACCCTGCGCCCGGCCAGCACCGACTGGTACAGGGTCGCGGCCTCGGCGGCCGAGGCCGGGATCGCCGCCGGGGGGACGCCGAGCGCGCGCAGGAACCGGCCCAGCACCTCCGCCGCGTTCAGCGGAGCGAGGCCGGGTGCCGCCCCTTGCAGGTCCACGTACAGCTGGCCGTCCGGGTAGTGCTCGGCCGCGCCGCCGGCCGCCGTGAGGGCCAGCGCGGACTTGCCGACACCGCCCGGCCCGTGCAGCGCCGTCACCGGAGGTCCCAGCCGTTCGCGCGCCGGATCCTCACTCGCCGCCTCTTCCAGGCTCGCGCGCAGCGCGGCGAGCTCTGCGTCGCGGCCGACGAACGGCGAGGGCGCGCGGGGCAGCTGGCGCGGCCGGGGCCGCCATCCCTCGCCGGCCGGGGCGACCGCCTCCAGCACCGCGGTGTCCCTGCTGAGCATCGCCTGGTGCAGCCGCCGCAGCTCCGGGCCCGGGTCGATGCCGAGTTCGTCGGCCAGCAGCCTGCGCGCGGCCGCGAACGCGTCCAGCGCGCCGATCACGTCGCCGTGCCGGTACAGCGCCAGCATCAGCTGGGCGTGCAGCCGCTCGCGCAGCGGGTACTGGGCGATCACCTGCCGCAGTCTGCGCGCGGCCGCGGGGTGGGCGCCCAGCGCCAGCTGGATCTCGGCGTGCTCCTCCACCGCGTACAGGTACCGGTCGGTCAGGCGGGCCACGACCTCGCGCAGCATCGGCCCGGCGGGCACGTCCTCGGCGGCCGTGCCGTCCCATAACTCCAGCGCCCGCGTGTAGGCGTCCTGGGCGGCGCCGAGGTCGCGCGCGGCCAGCGCGCGCCGGCCGGCCGCCGTCAGCGTCTCGAAGCGGTGCAGGTCGAGTTCGCCCTGCTCGACGCGCAGCAGGTAGCCGGCGTCGGCGGTGACCAGCCGTTCCAGGCCCCGCACCGGCCGCAGCCGCCTGCGCAGCTGCATCAGGTACGTGCGCAGGTTGGCCACGGCCGAGCGGGGCGGCTGTTCCGGCCACACCTCGGCCACCAGCGAGCGGACCGGCACCACGTGCCCGGCCCGCACCAGCAGCGTCGCCAGCAGGGTGCGCTGCTTGGGCGCCCTGAGGTCGATCTCGGCGTCCTCGTCCCACACGCGCAGCGGGCCGAGCAGCCGGAACCTCACCGCGCGCCCCGTCGGGAGTGATCGGTCTTCATTCGGCCTCCGCACGCAGGAGGGGTACGTCGCCGCAAACGATCTCCGCTGGGAGCCGACGCTGTCAACTCCTGCTCTCAGCCGCTCCAGTCCCCGGCGCCTCCGGGCACCGGCGTGCCGGCCTCGTACGGGACGCGGGTGAACACGAACGTGTTGACGTCCAGGTGCCGCTCGCCGACCCGCAGCAGCTCGCCGGCATGGTAGCCGTCCAGGCCCAGCCAGGTGCCGTCGTCCTGCGGCACGAACCGCGAGCCCCGCCCGGCGGGCCCGCCCATGGGCGCCAGCAGCAGCCCGCGCTCGGGCAGCAGGCTCAGCGTGTACGGGCGCGGGCCCCAGTGCCACAGCCCGGTCAGCTCCAGCAGCCGGGGGTCGGCCCGCACGGGCCGCCATTCGGCGGGCAGGCGCGGCTCGTGCTCCTCCAGCATCGCCAGCAGGTCGGCCGCCAGCCCCGGCCGGGGTCCTGCCGTGGAGTTCGTCAGGAAAAGCGCGCCGCTGCGCTGGTCGGGGTCGGCCCACACCGACGACTGGAAGCCCGGCATCGATCCGCCGTGGCCGACCAGGCGCCGCCCGCCCGCCGACGACAGCTCCACGCCCAGCCCGTACTCGCCGCCGGCGACCGGTTCGCGCATCTCGGCCAGCGTCGCCGCCGCCAGCACCTCACCGCACTCGCCCGCCAGGAACGCCGCCCATCGGGCCAGGTCGTGCGCGCTCGACCACAGCTGCCCGGCCGGCGCCATCGCGCCCGCGTCGTGCTCGGGCTCCTCCAGCAGCACGTCGGCGAACGGGTGCACGGCGTACCCGATCGCGTGCGGTGCCTGCGGCCGGGCGTCCGTGCGGCGCATGCCGAGCGGCTCCAGCACCTCCTGGCGCAGCGCCCGCAGCCAGCTCACGCCTCTGCGCACCGCCACCAGTTCGCCCAGCAGCGCGTACCCCAGGTTGCTGTAGTGGAACACGCGGCCGGGCCGGTGGCGCTGCAGTCCCGGATCCAGCAGCGGGAACAGCTCGCCGACCGGCAGGCCGGGGGTGCGCTCCCACCACTGCGTCGGCGGTTCGGCGGCCAGGCCGCCCGTGTGCGACAGCAGCTGGCCCACGCTCACCTCGCCGAACGGCGTGCCCGGCACGTGCCGGCCGTACGGGTCGCCCAGGTCGAGCAGGCCCTCGTCGCGCAGGCGCATCACCAGTACCGCCACCATGCTCTTGGTGATCGATCCCAGCCGGTACTGCGTGTCCGGCCCGGCCTCGCCGCCTCGGGCGCCGGACCACACCGTGCGGCCGTCGCGCACCACGGCCGCCACCACCGACGGCAGCCGCGACTGCCGCTGCTCGGCGGCCAGCCTGCGCAGCAGCGCCCGCGCCGTCGTCTCGCTCACATCTGTCATAGCGGCCCACCATAGGCCGGGCGGGCCGCCTGAGGGCAGCGGTCAGGCGACGCCCTGGCCGTGGCCTCCGTCCCACACGTCGGCGGGGTTGGAGTCGACGAACAGGGAGATGCGCGTGCCCGCCTCGATGGGCCTGGCGCCGGAGGCGCAGCCGGCGCCGTCGGGGACGCTGACCTCGGTGTAGGGGACCCAGTCACCGCTCCTGTACAGCAGGCCGGTCGTGTCCAGGCCGTCGGTCACCAGGTCGCAGACCTCGACCACGTCACCGTCGGACAGGAACCTGGCCTTGCCGACCGTGATGTGCCGGGGCGGCTGCGCCGGGTCGGCCGTGTTGACCTTGCTATGGATCCACGGGACGTCGGTGCCCGCCCAGGCCGAGGTCGGTGTGGCGGACACGACACCGACGGCCATCAATACGGCCATGAAAGGTCTTTTCACATTTTCTCCCATTTTGTCGGAAGTGTTGTGAAGATCATTGTGGAGACGTTGATCGCGGTCGTCACGTGGCGCGGGCGCCACATGATCAGTCCCCGTCGAAGACGTCCAGGATCAGCCGCGAGGCGTCGGGCAGGGCCGGCGGGCGCGGCCACACGTGACCGGCGCCGCGCACCGTGTACACCAGCAGCCTCGTCCCGTCGGCGCACCGGCTCCAGTTGCTCAGCACCAGCCCCTCGGCCGGGCGGGCGCGCCCGCGCGAGCGGCAGTCCAGGATCCGCGCCCACCGCCGCGCGGACCCGTCCACGCTCTGCAGCCGCACCAGGGCGCCCATCGCCCGCAACCGGCCCTTCGCCGCCGCGAACGGGTGCCCGCCCCGGTAGGGGACCGTCCGGTCGGCGGTGCCGTGCACCGCCACCAGCGTCGTCGGCTCGGCCTGCGCGCACGGCGGCACCACGTTGAACCCGCCGACGGCCGCCACCGCCCGCAGCCTGCCCCGCATCCCGCACACCAGCGAGAGCGCCATCGCGCCGCCGAACGACATGCCCGCCGCGAACTGCCTGTCGCGCCGCGCGCACCCGGAGCCGATCAGCCGATCCAGCAGCCGGCCCAGATAGCCGGTGTCGTCCGGACCGAAGTAGCCGGGCAGCGTCCACGCCAGCCGGTACGGCGCGACCTGCGGCGTCACCACCAGGTAGCCGCGCCGGGCGCCCTGCTCGGGCAGGCGGCTGCGCTCGGCCTGCCGCTCGGCGCCGGAGCCGAGGCCGTGCAGGTTCAGCACCACCGGCCACGGCCCCCGGCCCCGCTTCGGGACCGCCAGCAGGTACTCGCGGCGCTGCCCGGCGAACGTCAGCGCGTGGCGGCCCGAGCGCAGCTCGCACACCGGCTCGCGCTCCCCGGCCAACGGCGAGGGCACCGGATCGGGCGCCGGCGGCTCCTGCGAGCAGCCCGCCACCAGCAGCGCGACCAGGAGCGCCGCCAAGATCGCTCGCATCGCGGCCCCTTCCGCCTCAGGTGCGGCAGAATACCCCGCATGAGTCCCGACCGTCCCCCCGGCAGCGTGCTGGAGGGCGTCCTGGAACGGGTCACCTTCCAGTCCGAGGACACCGGCTACACCATCGCCCGCCTGGCCACCGAGCGCTCCGGAACCGACCTGCTCACCGTCGTCGGGCCGCTGCTGGGCGCCCAGGTCGGAGAGTCGCTGCGGCTGACCGGCCGCTGGGGCTCCCACCCCCGCTACGGCCGCCAGTTCGAGGTCTGGTCCTACACCACCGTGCTGCCCGCCACCGTGCAGGGACTGCGCCGCTACCTCGGCTCCGGACTCATCAAGGGCATCGGCCCCAAAATGGCCGAGCGCATCGTCGACCACTTCGGCCTCGACACCCTCGACGTCATCGAGCAGCGGCCCGAACGGCTCGTCGAAGTGCCCGGCCTCGGCCCCAAACGCACCAAGATGATCGCCGCCGCCTGGGAGGAACAGAAGATCATCAAAGAGGTGATGATCTTCTTGCAGGGCGTCGGAGTGTCGACCTCCATCGCCGTGCGCATCTTCAAGCAGTACGGCGAGTCCTCCATCGACGTCGTCAGGACCCGCCCCTACCAGCTCGCCGACGACGTGTGGGGCATCGGCTTCAAGACCGCCGACACCATCGCCCAGGCCGTCGGCATCCCCCACGACAGTCCGGAACGCGTCAAGGCCGGACTACGTCACACCCTGTCGCAGGCCGCCGACGACGGCCACTGCTACCTGCCCGCCCCCAACCTCGTCGCCGACGCCGTCAAGATCCTCGACGTGCCCGCCGACCTCGTCACCGCCTGCCTGGAATCCTCCGTCGCCGCCGAGGAGGTCGTGCGCGAGCACATCCCCGCCGGCGACAACCTCGTGCCCGCCGTCTACCTGCTGCCCTTCCACCGCGCCGAGCTGTCGCTGGCCTCCGGCCTGCTGTCGCTGCTGCGCGCCCGCGCCGACCGGCTGGCCGCCTTCGCCGACGTCGACTGGGAGCGCGCCGAACGCTGGCTGCGCGAGCAGACCGGCGCCGACCTGGCCGCCGAGCAGCGCCAGGCCGTCCGCCTGGCCCTCACCCAGAAGGTCGCCGTCCTGACCGGCGGGCCCGGCTGCGGCAAGAGCTTCACCGTCCGCTCCATCGTCACCCTGGCCCGCGCCAAACGCGCCCGCGTCATCCTGGCCGCCCCCACCGGCCGCGCCGCCAAACGCCTGTCGGAGCTGACCGGCCACGAGGCCACCACCGTGCACCGGCTGCTGCAGCTGCGCCCGGGCGGCGAGGCCGTCCACGACCGCGACAACCCCCTCGACGCCGATCTCGTCGTCGTCGACGAGGCCAGCATGCTCGACCTGCTGCTGGCCAACAAGCTCGTCAAGGCCGTCGCGCCCGGCGCCCACCTGCTGTTCGTCGGCGACGTCGACCAGCTGCCCTCCGTCGGCGCCGGAGAGGTCCTCAAGGACCTGCTGGCCGCCGACGACGTGCCCCGTGTCCGTCTCACCCAGATCTTCCGCCAGGCGCAGGAGTCCGGCGTCGTCGTCAACGCCCACCGCGTCAACGCCGGGCAGCACCCCGTCCTGGACGGCATGAAGGACTTCTTCCTGTTCCCCTGCGAGGACGCCGAGGAGATCGCCGCCCTCACCGTCGACGTCGTCTCCCGCCGTATCCCGCGCAGGTTCGGCCTCGACCCGCGCCGCGACGTGCAGGTCCTGGCCCCCATGCACCGGGGGGCCGCCGGCGCGGCCGCCCTCAACGCCGCACTGCAGGAGGCCCTGACGCCCGCGCGCGAGGACCGCGCCGAACGCCGTTACGGCGGGCGCGTCTTCCGTGTCGGCGACAAGGTCACCCAGCTGCGCAACAACTACGACAAGGGCACGGCGGGGGTGTTCAACGGCACCGTCGGGCTGGTCACCGCGATCGCCCCCGACGAGCAGAAGCTGACCGTCCTGACCGACGAGGACGAGAGCGTCGACTACGCCTTCGACGAACTGGACGAGCTCGCGCACGCCTACGCGGTCTCCATCCACCGCTCGCAGGGCAGCGAGTATCCGTGCGTGGTCGTCCCGCTGGCCACCGGCGCGTGGATGATGTTGCAGCGCAACCTGCTGTACACGGCGATCACGCGGGCCAAGCGGCTGGTGGTGATCGTGGGGTCGCGGCGGGCGCTGGGGCAGGCCGTCCGCACGAGGGGCGCCGGCCGCCGCCACACGAGCCTCACGCACCGGCTGTCGGCGCCGGCGGGGTAGTCGCCCCTTCGGGGCTCGCCTTCCTCTCCCCGTCACGGCCGGCCGCCGCGACCGCCACCCGCCGCCGCCCCGCCCTTCTCCCGCAGGACGCTCCTCGGGCGCCGGGTTCCTCGCCGCGACGACTCCGCCCTCACCCGCCTCGACCGGCTCGCCGTACCGGCGGAAAAGCCCTCGCGCCCACAGCCGGGCGCCCGCTTTACCCTCCCGTTAATCACCGTTGACCTGCGCATGAAGCGCAGAGTGTTCGAAATGTGACCGAACTCTCCGCAATGATTCCGCGTCATACAGAGAGCCGTATTAAGGTTTTGAGAGCACTTTTGCGTTAATGGGGGAGAGGTCAGTGTTGAACGTTATGCCGCGTTGGCGAGGTCCGGCCGCAGGTGTCGCGCTGCTGGCGGCAGCCGCGCTCACCTCGGCGTGCACCGGCGCGGGATCAGGTCCGTCGGACGCCGTCAAGGCGGGGGCGGCCACCTCGGCCACCCCGCAGGCGCCCACCATCGCCATCACCCCCGCGCAGGGCAGCACGAAGGTCGGCCCCGACAAGCCGATCGTCGTCCAGGCCGCCGGCGCGCCCCTCGACCAGGTCGTCGTCCAGGCCGGAGACCAGCAGGTCGACGGCGAGTTCAACGCCGACAGGACCCGCTGGATCTCCCGGGGCCCGCTCAAGCCCTCGACCGGCTACACCGTCACCGCCTCCGCCGGTGCGACCCAGGCCACCAGCGCCTTCACCACCCTCAAGCCCGACAAGGAACTCGAGGTCGTGGACGTCACCCCCAACGCCAAGGGGGAGAAGATCGGCGTGGGGGCGCCGATCATGGTCAGGTTCAACCAGCCGGTCTCCGACCGCGCCGCCGTCGAGGCCGCGCTCAAGGTCGAGGCGGACAAGCCCGTCCCCGGCGCCTGGCGCTGGATCGACGACACCTACGTCATCTACCGGACCGCCACCTACTGGCCCGCCCACCAGAGCATCCGTTTCCACGCCGACATCGAGGGCGTCAAGGCCGGCAAGGGCATGTACGGCGTCAAGGACTACAAGACCACTCTGCGCGTCGGCAGGAAGCAGATCAGCAAGGTCGACGTCCGCAAGAAGATGATGTGGGTGTACGTCGACGGCAAGCGCAAGCAGACCATGCGCATCAGCGCCGGCATGGCCACCACCCGCGAGTACACCACCACCTCCGGCGTCCACCTGACCATGGAACGGGCCAACCCGGTCCGCATGATCTCCCCGGGCCGCAAGAAGGGCGACCCCGGCTACTACGACGTGATGATCAACCACGCCGTGCGGATCTCCAACTCCGGCGAGTACGTCCACGCCAAGGACAACGTCTGGGCCCAGGGCGTGCGCAACGTCAGCCACGGCTGCATCAACTCCCGCCCCGACCAGGCCAAGTGGTTCCACGACACCATGCAGCGCGGCGACGTCGTCGAGATCGTCGGCACGAACCGGGACCTGGAGTGGGACAACGGGTGGGGCTTCTGGCAGATGTCGTTCAAGGAGTGGAAGAAGGGCAGCGCCCTGAAGGGCAAGCCCGCCCCGCAGACCTCGCAGCCCGAAACGCCCGAGCCCTCGCAGGAGCAGACCCCGCAGCCCGAGCAGAGCACCCAGGCTCCGTGACCGTTCAGGGCAGTGGCCGCTCCAGCAGCATCCCCGGCCACTGCCCGACGGTGAACGGCGCCACCCGCGTGAACCCGCACCCCTCGTAGTAGCCCACCAGCCGCTGGTCGTCACCGGCGTAGCAGTCCACCCGCAACACGCGCACCCCCCGCCGCCCGGCCTCCTCGTAGGCCCACTCCAGCAGCGCCCGGCCCACTCCTCGCCCGGCGTGGCGGTGGTCGGTCACCAGCGCCTGCACGTACAACTCCGGCACCGGCGCGGGGGAGACGTAGGCGTTGGGCGCCCCCACCACCACGCACCCGGCCGCCGTACCCGCCAACTCGGCGATGCGCATCCCGCCGCCGCTCGCCCACTCGCCGACCTGGCGCTCGCGCCGCTCGTCGCCGGTGAACGGCGCACTGCCCCACTGCCCGGTACGGCCCTGCCCGCTCAGCCACGCCACCGCACTGTCGAACATGCCCAGCACCAGCGCCGCGTCCTGCGGGCCGCCCTCGCGAATCCTCATTCGGGGGATTCTATGGTGAGGTGGTCCCATGCTTCGGAGCCTGTTCGACACCCAGTTGCGCCTCAACGCCCGCCCGGACACCCCCGGCGACCGCGTCGAGCACACCGGCACCGTGGTCCGTCATCTCGGCTCCTGGAACGCGGTCCTGTGGTCACAGCTGAGTGAGGACGAGGCCGACGCCGAGATCGCCGCCCAGATCGCCTACTTCGGCGAGCGCGAGTTCGAGTGGAAGCTCTACGATCGCGACCAGCCCGCCGACCTGCCCGAACGGCTGCGCGCGGCCGGTTTCACCGCAGGCGAGCCGGAGACCCTCATGGTCGCCGACACCGCCCGCCTGGCCTGCGACGCGACCCCTCCCGACGGCATCACGCTGCGCGAGGTGCGGGACGAGGCCGACGTCGACCTCATGGTGGAGGTGGGCGCCCGCGCCTTCGGCTCCACCCCCACCGCCCAGCGTGAACGGCTGCTGGCCGAACTCGGCTCCGGTGTCATGGTCCTGGCGATGGCCGGGACGGAGCCGGTCTGCGCCGCCCGCCTCAGCCTGCATCCCGGTACCGACTTCGCCGGACTGTGGGGCGGCGGCACCGTGCCCGGCTGGCGCGGCCGGGGCCTGTACCGGACGCTGGTCGCCCACCGCGCCCGCATCGCCGCCGCGCGCGGCTACCGCTACGTCCACGTCGAGGCCCTGCCCACCAGCGCCCCGATCCTGGCCCGCCTCGGCTTCCGCGCCCTGGCCACCACCATCCCCTTCACCCACGCCGCCACCTGACCGCTCTCCCTCCGCTTCTCGGACGGCGATGCCCGCACCGGCTCCTCAGGGGCGGCTCGCGGTGCTCCCGCCTCCGGCACGCGAGCGGCGGCTCGTCACACCAGGGCGAGTTGGTCGGCCTGCGGCAGCGGCCGGGCAGGGGGAGGCGGTGGGCCGCACTCCAGGCCGTAGCGGGCGGCCAGTTGGCCGATCTGCCCGACGATGCGCCGCTCGTAGTCGCCGGAGGGCAGCCCCTGCGGGTCGTACAGCTGCTCGTAGCGCTCCACCAGCCCGGGATGCTCGCGGGCGAGCCCGTCGAGGTACCAGTCGCGGGTCGCGGCCGGCAGACGCAGCACGATCGGCTCGACGCGGCGGGCGCCGGTGGCGGCCACCCGCCGTACCGTGGCCTCCAGCTGGTCGGCGGCGTCGGCGAGCAGCGGCAGCACCGGCGCCATCAGCACCCGGCAGTCGACGCCCGCCTCGACGAGCGCGGCCACGAGCTCCAGCCGGGCCTGCGCGCCGGGCGCGCCCGGCTCCACCGTCCGGCGGATGCGTTCGTCGACGGAGGCGATCGAGACGGCCACGGCCGCGCCGGGCCCGGCCAGCAGGGCGGCGTCGCGCAGCGCCAGCGCGCTCTTGGTGTAGACGGTGTACGGCACGGCCGCCCGCATCAGCGCGGTCAGGAGGCCGGGCATGAGCCGGTAGGTGTCCTCGGCCGGCTGGTAGCAGTCGCCGGCGACGCCGACGGCCAGGGGAGTGCCGTCCCAGCGGCCGAGTTCGGCCCGCAGCCGCTGGACGGCGTTGGCGCGCACGACGACGCGGGTGTCGAAGTCGCGGCCGGCGTCCAGGCCGAGGGCGCGGTGCCCGGCTCGGGCGCCGCAGCCTCGGCAGGCGTGCGCGCAGCCCCGGTAGGGGGACACGCCCCAGCTCTGGGCGATGCCCGCGACCTGGGGCACCCGTTCGATCAGGGTGCGGGCCTGCATCTCGTAGAAGCCGCCGCGCAGGACGGCGCGGCGCTCGATCGGCGGTCGCTCGTCGCGTGTGTCGACCAGCGCAGGCGCGTCCCACTCCACGTCGACCAGTGGAACACGTTTTCGACTGCGCTCGCAAGCGGTTCGCATCCAGTAAACTAGTACGCGCGTACCAGTTTTTGTTCAGGGAGACCCCATGGCCTGGATCCTGCTCGCCGTCGCCATCGCCTTCGAGATCACCGCCACCTCGGCCCTCAAGCTCAGCAACGGCTTCAGCCACCTCGGCTGGACCGTCGTCGTGGCCATCGGCTACCTCGTCTCCTTCACCCTGCTCGCCCAAGCCCTCAAACTCCAGCTGGAGATGGGTGTCGCCTATGCTGTGTGGTCCGGCGTCGGCACCGCCGCCATCGCCCTCATCGGCGCCCTGTTCATGGGAGAGTCCCTCAACGCCCTCAAGATCGGCGGTATCGTTCTCATCATCGGCGGCGTCGTCGTCCTCAACCTCGCAGGAGCCCATTGACCCGGTCGGCCACCACCCAGCCACAGGCCCGCGCGGTCCACCGCCGCGCCGCCCTGCTGGACGCCGCGGCCGCCCTCCTGGCCGAAGGCGGCTCCGCCGCCGTCTCCCACCGCGCGGTCGCCCAGCGCGCCGCGCTGCCCCTGGCGGCCACCACCTACTACTTCGCCTCGCGCGACGAACTCATCGCCGAGGCGTTCGGCCGGCTCGTCGACCACGAACTCGCCTTCATGCGCGAGACCGGCCTCGACGACCTCATGGACGGCCTGGCCGGCAGAGACCGCGCCCAGCAGCTCGGCCTGTGGGAGCTCTACCTGCACGCCGGACGCGAGCCCGGCGTGCTGCGCACCCACGCCCGCCGCTGGAGCGAAGGCTGCCAGGCCGTCGTCGCCGACCTCCTCGGCGTGCCCGTCCACGACCCGCGCGCCCAGTTGCTGTACTCGGCGATGTGCGGCGTGTGGCTGGCCTACATCGTCGACGGCCGCCCCCTGGACGAGGTGCGGCAACTGCTGCGCCTCGCGACGGAGGCCGCCACCCGCCCCTCCTGAGCGGCCCGGCGCACTGTTCTCAACCCTTGCCCGTCGCCACCGTGCCGAACTGGGGCGTCAGGTCCTCGTGGCAGGTTCGCCTGACACGATGGTGGCCAGGAAAGCCCGGAACAGCTCGCCGATCGCCACGTCCCGGGGGTTGAGCAGCCATTGGAGCTGCAGGCGTTCTGCACCTCCTACCCACCCATCGTGTACGGCGGAGCGGCCGGTTGGCGCCTCGCCACCAACGCGGATCTCGATCTGCCCGCCGTACTCGACCGGCATGTCTTTCACGACCACGCCCGAGTGCTCGGCGGCGTGCTCGACACCGTCGGGCGGGTGTGGGACCGTACCGGCCGGCGATCGTTCAACAGCAGCCCCCTTCAGGCGGCGCTGATCCCCGACCAGCGGCATCTGATCACACACGATCCCGACCCCGACCTCGTCGAGACGGTCATCACGACACTGGTGCGGGCGCTGGCGGACCTGCCCCGGGCCCGGCCGCACTCGCCCGACGGCGCGCTGGCGGTCCGCGAACTCGCCGCGGCCATCGGCCTGGCCCGGCACGGGGCTTGGCGGCTGGGCCGTACCGCCGGGTTGGCGACCCCCGGCGACGCCGAGATGCGCGCGGACCCGGCCGCGTGGATCGCCGAGTATCGGGAATGCTGGCTGGCGCGCAACCGGCCCGGCGGGATGGAACGCGGGTTCGGACCCCTGACCTCGACCCTGAACTCCTACACGCCGTGACCGTCGGGCCGGATCGGATGGCTTGTCCGGTGGTGGTTCCGGTCCGGGGCGGGGTCCTCGGCGAGCAGTGGCCCGAGCGCGCCGAGGACCGCGCCGATACAGATGTCGCGCAGCTGATCGCGGGTGCAGGTTTCGCGGGTGAGCCAGTCGACGCAGAGGACCTGAACGAAGACCAGCCAGCCCTTCAGGACGCCGGAGACGGCCTCGCGCACGCTGTCGTCCGCGAGCGGAAGGACCGTCAGGAGGCGTTCGCGGAGCGCGTCCAGCTCGTTCGCCATGATCGTCTGAATCACCGGGTCGCCCGCGAGGACCCGGTTGGCGGCGAGGACGGCATGGCGGTTGGCCACGAAGTAGTCGAGATGGAGGTCCATGCCCTGGATGAGCTGCTCCGTCAGGGAGTGGGCGGAGTCGAGCCGTGTCTCGGCGAGCAGCCGGTCGGCCGCCTGCTGGTAGACGGCGGCGAAAAGGGCCTGCTTGCTGGAGAAATGCCGGTAGAGCAGGGCCCGCGAGATGCCGGCCTCCTCGGCGACCTCCTCCATCAGGACGTCGGCGTAGGGATGCGCGGCGAACAGCCGCGCGCCGACGGCGAGGAGCCGGGTACGGCGCTCGGCGGGGGTGAGTCGCTGGCGAGGAGGCATGACCCAACTCTAGTTGACAAGCGTCTACTAGCTCTCCCACTGTAGTAGACACATGTCAACTAAGGTGGGAGAAAATCATGGCCAAGGCCCTGCGCTCGCTCGTCCTGCTGATGGGATGGGCCTGCGTGCTGATCGGCCTGCTCCACGTGGCGCTCGGCAACGCGGCGATCCCCGGCGCCGCCTCCGCCGGTCCGACGGTCGACAGCTGGGGCCGGTTCATGGGGGCCGCCTTCGCCGGCTACGGACTGGCCTGGCTGTGGGCGGCACGACAGCGCCCCATCCCGGTCGCGGTGGTGCGGTGGCTGGCCGCCGTCTTCCTCCTGGGCGGGGTGGGCCGCCTGCTCTCGCTCGCCGTGCACGGCCGGCCCCACGGATTCCAGACCGCGCTGGCGGTCATCGAACTCGGACTGCCGCCGGTCTTCTTCTGGCTGGCCGGTAAAGAAGAACGCGCCGCCGCATAATCGTCAGAAAGGGCGTGTTCGGCGATCCGGTCAGGCAAAAAAGGGAAGAGAATCCGGCCGCGCCCATACCTGAATCCGCGAGCCGGTCATCCGCTCCGCATGCCATGACCCGCTCCAGAATCGGTGGCTTTTCAAAACCGGTGGCCCGTGCTTATCTGAAGGTGCTCTCCTTCACGAATTAAAGGAGCCTCATGAAGATCCGCCGATTACATTCCGCCGTACTCGCCATGGCGTTGGGCGCCGGCGTCCTGGCCGGTGCCGCACCCGCCGTCGCCACCGTACAGACCGGCGCGCCCGTGGCCACCAGCGGCTGGCCGGCGCCGGACTGGTACCGGCAGGGCCCCCACGCGACACTGGCCGCCTGCGACCTCGCCTTCGACGAGGCCGCGAACAGCGGCCTGTACAGCGGGCTCGCCGGCTGTTACTGGGTCAGCGGGGGTGGCCATTTCCGGCCGGGCTACTACTACGAGGTGTACATCCCCTGAGCTTCACCGGGCATGAACGGCGAGGCCGGCCGCCGGCCTGAAAATGGCCCGGGAGTTCCCTTACGGCCTCTCCCGGGAGTCGGGACTTTCACCTTCTCCAGCTTGATCTCGTTGAGCTGAATTGTCTTCACTCCTGGTGCAGCCCTGCCGGTGTGACTGAGCTTCTTGCCGACCGGGTGAAGGCGAGGAGGCCGAAGTCGGGCCCGGCGGTGGCGAGGACCTTCGAGTGGCGCCGACCCTGGCCACTCCCAAGCACCCGGAGACGCTGGAGGCGACTCGACCGGCTGTCGCACACGCAGAAGACGTTCTTCGTGTTCGCCCCTGTCGATCGCACCCCATCCGAACCGTCGACCAGGCGCGCGCCTCGGTCCGTCGAGAGGGTGAGGCGCGGGCGAGTTGCGAGGATGCCTGCGGTGGAGGCGATCGTTCCTCGCCGTGGATCGAGGCAGGGAGGAGCTCACCACGGTGAACTCCTCCCTGCGGCCCGGGGATGCCCGCCCGTCGGCACGCCGGAGTAATGCGTTCGATCTTCTGCGGTGGCGTCGGCTCCTCTGGTGCCCGGACATCGGCCCGGAGAAGACGACCGAGTCTGGCCGGAGACTCGATGACCGTAGACCCCGGATTCGGCGAGCAAGCCGGCATCCCTGAGGTCGTGATCGGCCTCGCAGGCTGCTACGGCACCCACCTGGTACCGGACCGAGATCAGCGGTCGTAGGCTGAGCCGTCCATCCGCACCGCCCGGGGAGTCACATGACCAGTAGGTTCACCGAGTTGACCATCGACTGTCACGATCCGGAGCCCCTGGCCGCCTTTTGGTGCGCCGCCCTGGACTTGAAGGTCATCGAACGGAGCGGGAACAAGGTCGAGATCGGCTCATGGGAGCCGACGGTCGAGGAGGTCCGGGCCCGCCAGATGCCGCCCACCCTGCAGTTCATCCGGGTACCCGAGGGCAAGGCCGTCAAGAACCGGCTCCACCTCGACATCAGCCCGATCGACCTCAGCACCGACGACGAAGTGGCCAGGCTGCTCGACCTCGGCGCCTCCAAGATGGACGTGGGTCAGGGCCCCGGCCGGAGCTGGGTGCCCATGGCCGATCCCGAGGGCAACGAGTTCTGTGTCCTGCGCACCCTGGCGCCGCCCGGTTAGACCTTCGACGCCGAAGGGCGGCCAATCAGTTCCGCCCGGCCCCGGGATGACGAGCCGCGGCCGCACGCGGCCCGGTCAGCAGGGCAGACGGCTGTCGGCCGACGAGTTCGCGCCGTCAGGTGGGAACCGGCTCAGTATTTGATGCAGTCCTGCTTGGTGAGAACCAGGCTCATCCCGGTGACCTCGATTTTCGGCGCGTAGAAGACATAGAACGCCTTGTTGTTGCCCGGCACGTCGGCGACGGGATACCCGCCCGGACCCTTTCGCAGACCGGGGTAGGCGGCCTTCAGCCGGGCCTTGCTGGAGCCGAGGCCGATGCCTTGAGGCGTTTTCATGCCCGCATGAGCGACGATCATTGCCACGCCGTGCCGTTTGGAGATGTACATGCCCACCCGGTACTCGCCGTACGGATTCTCCTTCAGGTCCCACCCCGTGCACCTGGCGGAATCTCCGACGGATTTACGAAGGATGCTGCCGGTCGCCTTGGCCCTCGCGGTGGTCATGCCGAGCTTCAGAGCTCCGTATCCGTGGGGTCCGAGCGTGGGCTTCCGGTCCGCTGACGCCGCAGGTGCGGCGACGGCCGGGACGACGCCGCCCGCCAGAGCCAGCACAAGCACTGAACGGCCGATGCGCAGGACGGCTGCCCGCCACGTATTCACTGCTTTCCTCCCGAATCAATGACTTGATCACCTTAGTGAGAGGTCAGATTCTTTACGGGCGGTTCACCGGAATGCGTGCGGATACGAACTCCTGACGAGCAGGCGTGCGGGGTTGGAAGGGTTCCGCGCAGCCGGGGAGCGAGTCCCTGCCGGATCGGTCTCGGCCGGTGGAGCGACCGGCGGGTTCCGGCCATACACCCGATCAGGGGTTGCCCCCCGACGGGACCGTCAGTCAAGATCGCTGACGGTGGTGCCTCAGTGCGTTCCGCGAACCTCGGGGGCAGAAGGCGACAACGGCGTTGACCGATCACACCAAGGAGCTCCCATGATGATCGCGCGGACCTGGTTGGCTACCGCTGCGCTGGCATTACCCCTGGCGGCACCCGTCGGCGCGGCCGCGCAGACGCTCGCCCCGGCGCCTCTCAAGACGTTGAGCCTGAGCGGACTCGATCTGCGGGTGGGATCCGACCCGTACTCGGTGCCGCCCGCGGCGGAGTTCGAGCAGGTGGGCATCGGCGGCGCGCTCAGCGGGACCGACCGCGTCGCGCTGCCGGGTGGCGAAGACCCCGGATGCGCCGCTCGGGCGGGCAATCTTCCGCGTCTGCCCGTCGCCACCTGGTTCTGCTGGGACGCCGACGCTCAGGGCGACCCGGCCGACCCGTCGAAACTGCCCTGGGTGCCGCAGGCGATGGCAAGCTCGGGCGAAGCCCAATTGGACGGCACCCCGATCGGCAGCGACCGCAGAGCCCTGATCACGAGCTGGAGCTGGACGAACCAGAACACCGACTACCGCTACAACTCGGTGATGCTCTCCGTGATCGATCTTGATTCGCGCAGCTATCGCAACGTCCTGCCCGTGTGGGTGGACTCACGCGGCGACCTCAGGCGCGTCTACGGCCACGGCGGCGGGCTGGCGTGGTACGGGCCGTACCTGTTCATGACCTCCAGCAAATCGTGGAACGGCTATTCGGGCCCCAGCTCCACCCACAGCACGATCCGCGTCTTCGACACCCGCAAGATCTACCGCAAGACCGGCAGCGGGGGCGGCGACTTCAAGTACGTGATTCCGGAAGTACGCCACTACATCACGCCCTTCCAGCTCGACTACGTCTCTCTTGACCGCAACAGCTCCGGCGGCGCGAGCCTGATCGCGGGCAACTACAAGAAGAGCCACGACGGCGGCACCTTCGCCGGGACCAAACTGATCCGCTACCGGTTCCAGCCGGGCGCGAGTGCCGACTACCGGTTGTACAACGCTCCGGTTCAGGCGTGGGAGTCCACCCTGCCGGGCGACCCGGCCGACGCCATCAGCGACGTCCAGGGCGTGCAGGCGGACGGCGACACCCTCCATCTCAACATGTCCGCCGGTCGTTCCCCGGGCGCGGACCCGCGCAGGCGTTTCGCCACGGTGAACGTCGCCGACGCGACCATCAGATCCCACAGGAACTGGGCCTACCGTCCGGAGGACCTGTCGCTCTGGTACGCCACCGGTGAACTGTGGGGCCAGACCGAAGGAGAAGGGGAGCGCGTCGTCTTCTCCGTGAAAGCCACGGACGCCAACCCCTGAGCTTGCGCATCGCCGTACTGAGGGTTGATCGTCTCGCCGGCCGTCGGCTGATGCCGGGGCCGAAGACGACGAACAGGACTACCGAACACGCCAGGAAGCCCCTCCGCACTTCGACCCCAGGGGCCATCTGAACACCCGTGCGGCCGTCAAGGACACTCGGCACGGCAGGTTGTCCGGTAGGGCGTCCGCGAACCCTACCCAATACTTCGACGGTCGATATATGGTGGGGTCATGATCGGAATGACGGAGGCGACGTACTTCATCCTCGTCGCCTTGATGGACGAGCCGCTCCACGGATACGGGATCATCAAACGTGCCCGGACCCAGTCGCTCGGCGAGGTCGACCTCGCCGTCGGCACTCTGTACAGCGCGCTCGATCGGCTCTCCGAGACCGGCTGGGTGCTGCTTGACCGCGAGGAGACCGTGAACGGGCGTCCGCGACGCTACTACCGGATCACCGACGACGGTGTGCACGCCGTCCGTGCTCAGGCGGCCCGCTTGCAGCGCGCCGCCGCACTCGTCCTGCGGCCGAGCGGGGTGACGAGCGTATGACCCACGTTCTCGAACGGCGGTACCGCCGCCTCCTGCGCGCCTACCCCAAGGACTACCGCGCGGCGCACGGCGAGGAGTTGATCGGCACGTTGATGGAGGCGGCCCGGCCCGAGGACCGTCGGCCGTCGCCGCGCGAGACGCTGCATCTCCTCGCCGGCGCGTTCACCGTCCGCGTCCGGGCCAGCCGCGCGGCCGGCGTGCCGCCGTGGACCGACGGCCTGCATCTCGGCGCGCTGATCGTGGCGATGGTCACCTTCGCACAGCTTCCTGTCCTGCCGTACTTCGACTACGAGATATGGACGGTGCTCGGGATCGTCCTGATGGTGGCGCTCGTTCGGGGATGGGTGCGGGTCGCGGCTCTCCTTGCGGCGTTCGCCGCGGTGTGGACGAGCTGGCCCATCGTCTGGGGAGGGTTCTACGTCCCGGGGCTCGATCTCGGTCCGATGTACGGCGACCTCGCGCCGGTTGCGCCTTACTGGGTGGTCGCGGCCGCGTCGGCGGTGCTCGCCGTTCGGCGGGCGGGGGCGGGCCGTGCGTCCGGGAAGGCCCGGGGGTGGGGCGCGACGATGCCCGCCCGGTCGCCATGGTGGCTGCTCCTCCCGCTGGCCGGCTGGGCGCTGCAGCTCACGCAGGTGCCGGTGTACGAACCTGTCTGGGTCGTCTCGCGGGCCGGCGTCGAGGTGGTGGCTCTGCTGCTGGTGCTGGCCGCGACGCTGGCTGCCAGGGACGGCCGCTGGGCGCTGGCGGCCGCCGTCTACCTGCTTCCCGGCCTGGTCTACCTGGCCGAGAACCTGCTTGTGACCGGTGTCCGCGGCTTCCTGTACTGGAGCGTGCTCACCGCTCTCGTCGTGGCCTCCTTGATCGCCGCCCGTCGGGTGCACACCAGGGCGTGAGCGCCGCCTTGCGCACCACACAGGTGGGTACCTGATGGATACGCCAAGAGGTCCAGCGCATCGGGCTCGGCCGTCGCCGGACCATCTCCGAGGGCCTCCACCAACCACGCTCCTGGGGTGCCGCGATGGTCAGTACACCCCGTGCTGACGTGCGGAAAGTCCTTAGCGTTGTTCTCTGAGCGAATAGTCTCCGCATCCCTCTTCCGCGCCTACGTCGGCAGGGGCCAGACCCGGCACCTGTACGAGGTGACGATGGCCGGTCACGGCCGAGACTCCCGGCACCCACCCGGAGACACCGGTCCTCCTGCCGCACGGCACGCAGGACACGAACCGGCCCAGGCGCACATGCCACGGCGCGGACGGGGGCGAACGGCGCCCTTCCCCGTCCCCGAGCGGATCACCGAGGAACTCGCCGCGCCGCCACCGGGACCGGTTCCCCGGCTTGACGCGGACCGCCTTCTGGATGATTCATGAGAAGCAGAGCCATCGGACCCTCGGTACTGACGTGGAGGCATCGTGCGCAAAGGCATCGTTGTCACGGCCCGACCCGGTGTGGAGGACCTGGCCGTGCAGGCCGAGGAGTTGGGCTTCAGCAGCTTCTGGGTCTACGACACACCCGTGCTCCACGGCGATCCGTTCGTGGCCTTGGGCCTGTGCGCGAAGGTCACCCGGCGGATCAAGCTCGGCATCGGCGTGACCTCGCCGGCGTTGCGGTCACTGCCCGCCGCGGCCGGCGCGTTCGCCAGCCTCAACGCGCTGGCGCCCGGCCGGATCATCTGCGGCGTCGGCACCGGGAACACCGCCCGGCGCACCCTGGGGATGGCGCCGACCACGACAGCCGAACTCGAGAACTTCACCGCCGCCCTGCAGAGCCTGTGCGCCGGCGGCACCGCCGAGTACCGCGAAGGGGGCCGGGCCCGCGACATCCGGCTCCTGCATGCCGGGCCGTACGTGAACACCACCGATCCCATCGAGTTCCTGGTGGCCGCCTTCGGACCGAAGGCGGCCGCCGTCGCCGGCCGCCGCGGCACCGGCATCCTCTCCTTCGGTCTCCTGGCACCCGAGGACTGGAAGGCGCTCCACGATGCTCGCCGGCAGGCCGGGGGCGCCCCCGGTGACCCGGCTTCCTACGTCATGACCGCGCTGCACGTCCTCAAGGAGGGTGAGGACCCCCACGGCGACGCCGCCAAAGACGCGACGGGCCACATCGTCATGTCGCTGCTGACCTTCGCCGCCGACAATCCCGCGTTCGCCGAACGGCTCGGCGTCGAGGAACGCGACGCCGTACGGTCGCTGCTGTCTCGCCGGGGAACCGTGACCGGGGCGCCGGACCGGCACACCGCGCTCTACGCCGACTATCTGGGGCGCATCGCGCCGGCGGACCGGGACCTGATCCTGCCGCCGCTGATCGACGCGCTGACGCTGGTCGGAACGCGGGACGGCCTGCTCGCTCGCTTCACCGCCCTGGCGCATGCCGGCATCGACGAGATCGTCATCCAGCCGGTGGTCGATCCGCCGGCGGAGATGGCCGAGTTCGCGAAGCTGGCCACCTGAACTCCTCAGCCCCGCAGCAGGCGGCTGCGGGCAGGACCCCGGCCCGCCCGCAGCGGCTCGTCACCGGCTGAGCACCCGCAACGACACCCTGTCTCCGGCAGGCTGGGTTCTCGTGCGCAGCTCCGGCACGGCCCCGAGGGCGCTCTCAGGGAAGGTCCCAGTCGAACGTTCCGCTGCCCGGCGGAAGCGACTGAGCCTGGCCGGGAGCGCGCTCGGGCGGGGGCTGGAACGGCGGCAGGCCGTCGGGCTTGAGCTCCGCGCCGCCGAAGCCGATAGCGCCCGGCCCGTCCGGCAGCACCGTCCTGATCGTCAGCAGGGCGCTGCGCAGCCGCGCGAAGTTCATCCCCGCGTTGCCGAGGAACCCGGCGAGCTGGCCGATCAACGCGATCACGGCGATGTTGGCGGTCCTGACGGCCGCCGCCTCGCCGAACGCGGCCGCCATCGCCGTGGCGGGGAACGCGCGCGCGACCATCAGGCCCGTCAGCGCGGTGATGAGCGAGACCCCGGTCAGCCGCAGCGCCGTGTCGAACTCGGCGTAGGCGTCGGCCAGCTGGCCCAGATTGTCGCCCATGTGCTCCATCAGCGTCTTCGTCGCGCCGAGCTGGCTGTTGAAGGTGTTCAGCGAGAGTTCGAAAGCGGCCTGGTCGGCGGTGTCCCAGCCGGTCGTCGCCCTGCGGACCGTCTCGACGCCGGGCATCAGCTGCCCCTCCACGCCGATGGTGCCGGCCAGCGCGTTGGCCCAGCTGGTCCTGGCCTGCCGGATGGCCTGCTCGTTGCCCTGCGCGCCCTCCACCATCAGGTACGTGGCCACGGCCAGCAGGCTCATGCCGGAGGCGACCCGCCAGGTGCGCACGGCCGCCGACGGCGTCCTGGGCACCGCCGACGGAGGCGGCCCCGGCGGATGGGGCGGCATGGGCGGCATGGGCGGGCGGGGCGGCACGGGCGGGCCGAACCCCGCGCCCGGCGCCGGGCGCGGGAGCCCGGCCGCCGGATGAC
>NZ_BAAAHQ010000007.1:0-110463 GCF_039525605.1 Nonomuraea longicatena
CCTTGAACTCCGGCGGGTACGACTTCATCGCCACGGGGAACTCCTTGTCTCCGGATCTCCATCATCCGGTACTCAAGGTGTCCACACATCGGGGAGAGGACCCCACTCACTGAGATCGACCACGAGGTCAAGCGCAAGATCACAGCAGCCAAGCAGCATCTTGCCCGTGTGATGAGCATGGTGCCCCCGGACCAGCAGGGTGCGTTGGACGCCGCGCGCCAAGGGCTCATGCCGACCTCGTATACCTTTTTCAGGCCGGATTACAGGCACATCGACTACCCGATCATGCAACTCTCAGAGGTCTGTCCTGCCTGCAACAACTCAGATGCGTCCGTGTGGGGGCGCATAGAGTGGGGCGCCGAAGAGTTGCAGGCAATCTCCCCGATTCCTCTTTCGCTCGAAGGGCGCGAAGAGGCCAATCTGCTCTTCCCCGAGGTGTTCTTCTGCGCATCGTGCGAGCTGCGGTTTGATTCCTTTGATGAGCTAGAGGCGGCAGGATTCTCTGTGATACGGATCGCCACCACACGTTGGGGGGAGGCTACTTACTGGGACGCCGATGGGCCGATCCCAATCACATGAGGGCGCGGACTTTGTAGCCCTGCTTCACCATGCGCTGGAGCAGTTCGACCTGCTGATCTTCGTTCTCGCAGGTGACGACCACACCCCACACAGTCGGGCGGTCCTCCTCGTCGGCGTCACCGGGCTCCGGGAGCTGCTCGTCGTCCTCGTCGAAGGTTGGGCGGTCGGCGTTCAGCGCCTCTTCGAGGTCCGCCAGGTCGTCCGTGTCGTAGCCGGTCGCGGCCAGCAGTTGCGCGTCCATCGCCGCGATCGAGGCGAGCATCTCCGCCAAGCCCTGCCCGTGCCAACCGCCCTTCTCGGACAGATGATTCGCGGCGATCAGGTACGCCTCAGCGTCCGCGTCGGACCGGGACTCCCAGCCGCGCAGGATCGGGACCATCCACTCGCCATCGTCGGCCACCTGCACGCCGGACGGAGCGCCCGCGCGTTCCGCCTTCATCGTTTCGAGCACTTCGAGCCGACCGTGACCGACGACCAGACGGCCGGTCCGGTCGTCAAGTTCGCCCGCGATGAGGAGGCCGAACTGCTCGATCGCGCGGCGGATGCCGTCGAGGTCGTGGTCCTTGGGGTTGCGAGGGGCACGCGGAATGGAGGCGAGCGCCATGTGCTCGATGTAGCGGGATGCCGTCAAGGTCCACCTCGTTCGGGCAGAGGGGCGTTGTTGGGTTCCCGGGCCGGTCGCGCGCTTCACTCCCCCAGATGAGAGCCGCGACCGGCTCGGGACCGCTGTGCAGGACATGCCCGCGTTCATGGTGAGGGCCCCAAACCTGTGCAGGTCCGGGGCCCGTTCAAGGGGTAGATCATGGCCGTGGAGACACTCGTCTCACGATGGGCGTCACCCTACGCACGCTTGTCAAGCCGCCGCAAACCGCAACTGCGTGTGAATGCGCGTTGCCCAGGTCATTCAGGCACGTCATCGGACGTGATCACACGCTCCACCTTGATGCCTCGTGCGGCCAGCTCCTCCGCGATGGCAGCCCTGCTGCCCAACGGATGGTCGCGGTACGGGCGCGTCGATGCAGGAGGTTCGACGCCGAAGCCGCTCGCGGCAAGCTCCGCTCTCATCACCACGCCCTGCTCTTCCTCGCTGCCAGCGAAGTGGTCCGAGCTCGGCCTACGCCGGTAGACGGTGTGCTCGCCGTCCGCGTCGTTGTCCATAGTCGCAACCTACCTTTCTGCGCTACAGGCCGAGCCCGGCGGCGGCGTTGTCGGTCCACCGGTCCACGATCTGCATATAGCCGAATAGATCTCTAGACGTAGGTGACCAGCCGCCCTGCGCCGCGATCGACACCGCGTCGTGCCCGGCACGGCGGGCCTCTGTCGCGAGGCCCGAGCGCAGTCCGTGCGATGTCCGGCCCGCCAGCCCGGCCCGCCTAGCAGCCCGGGTCACTACATCCCCGACCGCCTGGCCGGACAGTCCGCGATCCCGCAGGTTGTCGTGCCGGTCGATCCACCGGAACGCCGGCCCCTCCACCAAGCCGGACGCGGCCAGCCAAGCCCGCCACGTTCGGACCGGGCACGTGAGCAGGTTCGACCCGTACGGCACGGCCACCTCGCGGGCGCCGCGCTTCCCGTACCGGACCCTGACGAGGAGCCCCTCCTCGACCTGGTCGACGTCAGACACGTGCAGCGCCGCGATCTCCGACCGGCGGGCCGCGACCGCGAACCCGATCAGGAGCAGCGCCCGATCACGGATCCCAGCCAGCGTGTCGTTCGGGCAGGCCCGGCACATCAGCCGCAGCTGCGCGACCGTGACCGCGGGGGCCTTCCCCCGGCCGCGCCGTTCGTTGGCACGGGCGAGGTTGTCCGCCTCTGCGGCCATCGCCTTCCGGGCGGCCTGCATGACCGGCTTGTCGATCGGCCGGCCCGCATCCCGGAAGGTCACCGACACGCCCGCCAGCCGCCGGTCGACGGTTGAGGGCGCGTTCCCGGCCGCGTACAGCCAGTTGACGAACCCGACCAGCGTGCCGAGCGTCGCCGCGCCGGTCGGGATGCCCAGATCGGCACAAAACGCGGTCCACGCCTTCCAATCGTCGCCGTAGGCGCGCCTGGTGTTCGGCTTTGTCGTCTCGTCAAGGTAGGCGATGGCCGCCTGGTCGAGCGCGGCTAGGCGCTCCGCTACCTCGTCGTCCAGGACCAGGACGCCGCCCGGGAGCGTCGCCAGTTCGCCGTTCATCGCCGCCTCCGATCGCCGTCGTACGGGAAGTACGTGACGAACTCGTCATCGCGGCATGCTGCCAGCGCGGGATCATCCGGCGAGACGCCGTTCGCGACCGCCATCGCCCGGTAGTTGTCGTACAGCTCGACCGGCGAGTGCACCGCCGAGAAGTCGACTCGGGACAGCCGCAACCTGATGGCCAGGTTGTGCGCCGCGCCCCTCAGCAGGAAACCGGCGCACGTCCTCGGTCGGCGTGACCCGGCGGCGTGGCAGCCGAACACCTGGTCGGACATGTCGTAGCTGGTGCGCGCCGAGTGGCGGTACACCTCGGCCGGGAACGCGCCCACTGGGGCGTCCTTCCGCCACGGGCAGCGTGCGCATGGTTCGGACTGGAAGTCATCGCCGCCGCCTTCGAGCGAGGCGACCCCCCAGACGCGGTCGCCGCCGTCGTGGACACTCAGGATGAGCGGCCCGCTCATCATGCCACCAGCGCGTAGATGCCCCACGCGAGCAGGAGCAGCCCGGCCAGGAGCGCGCCCCCGATCCAGCAAGCCTTGACTCGCTTGGCCGCCAGACGCGTCGCAGCTGGCGGGAGCGCTGTGGTCGGCTGCGGGGCTGGGCAGACCGTGATGTTGGTGACGCCCAACTCGGCGAGGCCCTGCCGGATCTTCTCCAGTTGGAGGCGTTCCTTGTCAGTGAGGTCGTTGTGCTCCGTCATCAGTGATCGCCGCGCGCCCAGGTAGGGATGTTCCGCTGTTCCGTGATGTCGAGCAGGACATCGCCCGACTGCCACTCCTCGGGAGTGAGCGTGATGGGGCTGCGCTGCGGCTGTATCTCGTTCATGTGATCTCTTTTCGGGGGGAAGACCGGCGCCCGCGGGGGGCGCCGGTCGGAGGGGTCGGTCAGGAAGGGAGGCCGGTCGCCGCTGCGATCACTAGGTCCATGTTTGGCCACTGGTGCAGACCCTGCGCTAGCCGGACCACGTGTGCCAGTCTGGCGACCGCGTCCTCGCTGTTGCGCTGCGGGTCCAGTCCGAGCGCGACCGCGTTGATCCGGTGGACCACTTCGCGCAGCAGCTCGATATCACCTTCGCAGGTTCCCCCATCGACGGCGGGCACTTGAACCCACTGCCGATCAACCGTCAGGTAGGTGACCAGCCCGGTCTCGTCAGGCTCACCCTGACAGGTCCAACCAGAGTCCGGCCGGTCGAGCAAGTCGAGGATCTCGGTGCGCGTCGCTGTCAGGCTCAGGAGCGCCGGGCCGATCATCGGGCGTCCTCCGCCCTGATGATCTCGACCGCCCAGCCGTCCTCGGTCAGGTCCTTCTCCCACTTGTCCAGCTCGTCGCCGGAAGCGAACCCGCCGCCCAGGATGCGGCCGTCGTCGGTGTAGAGGACACGGAAGACCGACGTGCCACCCTCGCGCATGGGCCCCGACTCGGTCAGGAACACGATCCGGCCGGGCGGATCACCGTTGATGAGGACCCAGCCGCCGCCGTAGAACTCGTGGCTGGTCTCGGTCAGGCTGTTGTACATGCCCGCGAGGTAGGCGCGCAGCCCGGCTGGCGTCGTCGCGCGCTCCAGCTCGCCCGCCCACAGTTCGCCCTCCTCGACGAGTTGGTCCACCTCGGGCAGGTCCTGGTAGAAGTCGGCGGGCGCGGTGTCGCCATTGAAGTGGACAGCCCACACGATCAGGTCGTCCCAATCCGGCGTGAGGTCGAGGATCTCGATCCTGTCGGGCCGGTTCGGGTTTGTCCGCGTGTACAGCATCGTCGGCGTTGTCGCCGTGGAGGGGGTGCTCATGAGGCGTCGTCGTCCTTCACGTTGCGGGTGCCTGCGAGCACGCCATGCTTGGCGTTGTCGGCCATTGCTTCCTCGACGAGGTCGAGCAACGCACCGTACATGGGTGGGTCCGCCAGGCTGAGTCTGAAGAGGATCAGGATCCGGCCAGGCTTCGTTGGCAGGTGCTTGAAGATTGCGAGCTGGTACAGGTGTCCTTCGCCGTCGATCCAGTCGAGGATCATTGCGGCGGACCACTCCGGATGGATGATCTGGGTCTGCGTGACGAGGTCCCGGAGGGATATCGTCCCGCCTACACCGTGAGGCTCCAGAAGCGGGGCGCAAAAGGTCGCCCGCAGATCGTGAGGTGTGGTCGTTTCTCCGCTCGATTCGGGTGAGGGGATCGGCGTCCTGGCGGAGAGCGCTGATCCGGGGGTCAACTTGTCTGGGCTGGTCACGTCTCTGTTCTGGACGGGGCGTACGTGTAGGCAGGTCCAGCCGGACCCGTAGAACTCGTTGCCGTCCCCGGTGAGTTCCTCGTGCAACAGCTTCGCGAACGCGAACAGGTGGTTCAGTGTGCCGAGCTCGATGTCGCCAACCCACAGATGGTCGGCCTCGACGAGCGCCTCGTACACCGCTCGGTCGTCGTAGAAGTTGCCCGGGGCTGCCGGGCCGTAGAAGTGGAAGATCCGGAGGGTGGTCGGGTACAGCGTCTGGTCGAGGATCTCCAGCGTGCCGGGCGTGTCCGGGTTCGGTCGGACGTACAACAAGTTGGTCGGCTGAAAGCCATCGTCGCTCATCAGTGGCTCCGGTTTCGGGTGAGGAACAGAAGAGGGGTCGCGGACGTGGCTAGTGCCCGCGACCCGGTAGGGCTGGGATGGTTAGGCGGATGCGACCGAGACGGCCCGGTCGAGGGGCACCTTCACGATCGTGTAGTTGCCGAAGGTGATGTGCGCGTATTTGCGTGCCGGGCGGACCTCGGTGACGAGGTCCGGGTTGGGCATGCTGCAGGCGCAGTGCCGGACCGACGTGGCGACGATGTCGCGGTCCAGGACTCGCATCCCCGGACGGAGTTCCGTGACGTTCAGGCTCTTGCGCGCGTTGCTCATCCTGCCTCTTTCGGGTGAGGGGATCACCCCGTGGCTAGCGAGATGATCAAGGTTTCTAACCCATGATAAGGGAACCCTATCGTGAATTACCGACATTTCGCGAAAGATCCGGACAGAACAAAATTCTAAGAGACGATCAAGGTCGCAGCGCCACACAACCCCGCCACACACGGCAGAATCGAACAAAGACAGCCGGGCGCACTACAGGCTCCCACCCGGCCCGCCAACGCAACACCGGACACCAACCACAACTCCACACGCAGCACCGCCACCGAGCGACCACGTCGCCAGCGCACGCCAACGATCAAGAGCGACATCGTGCACTGGGAGCCACGACACCGGCCGCCCGGCAGCACCGCTGCGGACCTGGAGAACAAGTGGAATGGCTCCGCACGATACGCGAGCTCCTAGAACAGCTCACCCTCACCATCATGGCCGCCAGCGGCGCCATCTCCCTCACCGTCTTCATCTGGTGGTCCATCAAGGGACTCATCACCACCCTCCTCCACCACCCCACCCAGCAGACACCCGAGCCCCCGGCCGCCCCCTCCTCCCCCGCATCAACCGCTCAACCCGCAACACCTCCGACACCCGCACCAACCCACCCGACTCCCCCCGCCGACGCAACCGAGGCACCCCCGACACCCCATCAACCACCCACGCCCGAAGCACACCCGACGCCAGCCACCGATTCACCGTCGAACGAGACACACCCACACGCGCCGCAGCACCATCAAGATCCACCCACATGACACCCATCATCCGCCAACCCCAGCGAAACGCGACACCAACAGCAGCGCGGCCGGCGGCCGGCCTTGGGGGGGTACCCCCCGGACGCGCGGAAGCCGCCGCACGCGGTGATCGCGTGCGGCGGCTCCGGTTTGGCGCTGTTAGGCGCGGCGCGGCACGACGTCGCCGACGTGCTTCGCAAGCTCCGCCTTGGCGCTCGCCATGTCGTTGGCAAGCGCCGCCATCGAGTCGGCGTAACGCTTCTCGATGTGCTCGGGCGTGCGCACCGAGTGCTTGCGCGCGGCCGTCGCCGTGATCTCGGCGAGGTTCTTCCAGATCGTCATGCCCGTAGTGACCGTGATCCGCACTTCGGCGGGCTTGTGAGTCAGCCACGCGCAGATCTGCGCGTCCCATCCGTTAACGATGGCGCGACGCACGCCGGACGCCGCTTCCTCTGTCTGGACCGGCGCGACCAGGTCTGCCATGTGCAGCATGTCCGCCCAGTCGTCCGCCGCAGTCTCAACACACAGGTTGGCGGCGGCGATGCGGTCGGACACCTTGACCGGCGCGGCGGCTTCCGCCCGCCTCACGGTGGCGGCAAGCGCGTCGTGCATGACGCGGGGGACGTCGATTCCGTAGCGCTCTGCCTTGCGGAGAAGCGGCGTCTTGATGTTGACCAGGATTCGCATGATGTTGCTCCGTTCGGGTGAGGGTGAGTGACTGGCTAGGTCGGGTGGGGCGGCGCGCGGCCCGTGAGCCGCGCGCCGGTGCTGCTACTTCGCGGCGGGCTTGGCGGCGGGCTTGGCAGCGGGCTTGCCGCTGCTCTCCAGCTCGGCGACCTTGGCGCGCAGCGCCTCAAGCTCCGCGTCCTTGGCGCGGTTCTCGGCTTCCGCAGCGTCGGCACGAAGCTTGTCGATTACGGCGCGGAACGCGGCGTGCGTCATGGGCTGGAGATACGCGGCGTCTCCGCCGAGAGCGGCAAGACCACGCTTGCTGCGCATGATCCACTTGCCGCCCTTGGCGTCCGTCAGGACGTGCGCCGGGTCGCTCGCGTCCGTCGCCTTGACCAGCCCGTCAAGCGGGACGTTGTCCGCGTCGAGCTTGCCGTTGACGTAAGCGTCCGCCCAGAGAGCGGGCACGATGCCGCCGACGTACTTGATGCTGCGCTCAAGCTTGGAGTAAGCCGCAAGCGCGTCCGCGATGCCGGTGATGATCTCGGCGGCGGTGAAGCTGGTCATGGTCGCACCTTTCGGGGTTGTGGGTGGCGCTCCCGCATGGGGCGGGAGCGCCGGGGGGGTTACAGGACTTGCGTCTCTTCGCCCGTGTCCGTGGACGTGGCGGGCTTGGAGGGGGCTTCCGGCTTGCGCTTCCGCTTGCGGCGAAGGAGCCAAAGCCCCACACCGATAGCGGCGGCCAGCAGGACGGCACCGACCGTCAGGCCGACCGTGGGCGGGATGCCCTTGTCAGCGCTGGCGAGTCCGGCGTCCGTGAGGGGGTTCTCCCGCCTGGTGGAGGCCGCTTGCGGTTCCGCTTGCGGCTTGCCGGGTGCGCCCGTGGGTCCGGGTTGTCCGGTGGGTCCGGGGTCACCCTTCGGACCGGCGATGCCGCGCGGCCCCGTCCGCCCTTGCGGGCCGGTAGAGCCAGAGGGACCGGTAGGTCCGGGCTTCCCGTCCGCGCCGGGCTTGCCGGACGGGCCGGTTTCGCCCTTGGGCCCTTGGGCACCGGGCTTCCCGTCCGCCCCCGCCTTGCCGGGTTCGCCGGGCTTGCCGGACGCGCCGACCGGACCGGGGGAACCTGCCGGACCCTGAGGTCCGGGAGATCCGGCCGGACCCTGAGGTCCGGGGTCGCCCTTCGGTCCGGGCGGACCGGGCGGACCCGTGACCGGCACGAACTCCGTGACCGTGGTGGTCACGGTGGCCGCCGGTCCCGGCGTGCCGCCGGGCGGGTCATCCTGTGCCGCTGAGATAGCGGCGGTTACTGTGCCCGTGAGTGCGAGTGTCGCGGCCAGTGTCGCGATGCCCCGCCGGGCTTCGGTGAATGTCATCACGACACAAAATGTGTCGTTTTAGCCCAAGGCAAACCAGCACGAATCAGTCTCAAATAAGACACAAATTGATCACGATAGAACTTATCGTCTAGCTGACGTTATGGGGCGGCATTTCCCTGCCTGGCGGGTGTTTCTGTCGCTGGGCGTCAATGTGGGTTGTCTGTGGGTGCGGGGTTTTGGGTGTGGCAACTTTGGTTGACGCTGCTTTCATGTGGGACATTTTGTGTCTACGCTTGCGGGGTGGCTGAGCGGGAGTTGTCGGATGAGCAGCGGGTGGCGCTTGAGGAGTTGAAGCATGTGTCGGCCGAGTTGGCGAGGTTCGAGCGGCTCCAGCGGGAGTTGGTGATGAAGTGCCGGTTCGAGCTGGGCGTGCAGCAGAAGGATGTGGCGCTGGCGGCGTTCGGAGTGTGGTCGGAGACGGCTCGGCGGCGGGTGCAGCGCATGACAGGGACGTCTTGATCTTGGTCCGACCAGGGTCGAAGCGCTGTAGTCGTCTCTGAGCGCACGAAAGGGTCGGGGGTATCCAGTGATACCGACCGACCCTTGTTTGTGTCTCAGCGTCGATTCTGTGACCGTCTAGCGTGCGTCTCGTGTGAAGCTTTGCGCGCATTGCGCGAACGATTCGCAGAAGGTCAACCCCGGCAGCGACGAGGTGTGAAGCTGGGGGCGTGCTTGTTTGTGCTGGTCAGCGCCGGGTGATGCGGTCGAGGAGTGTCCGCTTGGGCTTGTAGGTGTGCTGGGGGCAGTGGTCGCCTCCGAGTGTGCAGTGGATCCAGCCTCATCGGGCGGCTTCGGTGCGGCAGCGTTCGATGCTGGTGTCGTTGACGCGGACGAAGGCGATGTGGCAGCCGTTGGTGTCGCAGGCGATGGCGACGCTGGGCAGGGTGGTGCGGCTCATGGGGTGATCACGGTGATGTTCGCCAGCGCGGTGAGGGTGACAGGCGAATGGGTGACCGGCTCGAAGAGCGGGGAGCCGTGCTCGTCGTAGAGACCTATCCCGTTCTCGTCGCGGACTTGGCGGGTGTTCAGCCGCCAGCTTTTGCTCTCGCGTCCGGTGGGCTGGATGATGACGCGGGTTTGGCGGTCGCGGCCGGTGATCGTCTGGTGGATGGGGTTGTCGGGGTCGGCGCGGACCCACCGGTACGTGCGGCGGCCGCGGACGACGTCGTGGATGTCGATGACGACGCCTTCGGCGATCTCGCTGCTGCTGTTGACTCTGCGGGCGTAGAGCACGGTGGTGCCGATCGTGTAGGGGTTGCCGCGCCAGTCGGTGCGGGTGGGCGTGGTCATTGCTGCTCCTGGTGGTCGTTGGTGGGTTGGCGGAGAAGTTCGCGGGCGAGTTCGGCGCTGCGGCGTGCGGTGTCGGTGACTCGTTGGCGTTGGCCGGTGGTCCACGGTTCGGGCCGCCGCGCGTTGGTGGGTTGCCAGCCTTGCCTGCTGAGGGCGTGGAGGTGTTCGAGGGCGAAGATGTCGGGGTCGGTGGGTTCGTCCTGGCTGTCGCGTTCGCGGATGTGGTGGGCGAGTGCGGCTACGGCGGCCCGGGTTTGACGGTCGAGGCTCTCGGGGTCGGTCATCGTGGGTTCCTTGCTGGCGATTCTGCTTGCGGGTTTTCCACATCCCGCCGGGTGTGATCTCGTCCCCTTCCTCCTTAGGTTGTGAGACCCCGGCCCGCGTTAGGGATAGAAGGTGTTAGAGGGATAGGTCTTATAGGGATGGGGTCACGCTGGGGCGTGACCTAAGAGCGTCTTTGGTCACGTTGTGGCGTGACCTATCGGGCTCTTAGGTCACGTTGTGGCGTGACCTACCGGTCGCGTTCCGGGGGTCCTGGCGACCCGTTATCCACAGGTCGCGGGGGTAGCTCGTACGACGCGGGCAGGAACGGAAGCTCGTAGTCGACCGCGTGACCCTTCCGCGCGAACACCGGTCGGCCACGCGTGTCCGTCCCGATCTGCACCCGCACTTCCAGGCCCCGCCGGGCGAGCCGCTGCAACGCGTCGTTCAGGCCGCGCGGCGTCAACCCCGCCCGGTCGGCGATCAGCTCGGTCAGCGTGATCCGCGTCCCGTCGTCACGCCGGTCGCCACGGTGCGACCACATGCGCCTGCTGTGCTCGTTCGCCCGTTCGGCGACGATCAGCAGCACTAGCCGCTCGGCCGCAGTCAGCCCTTCGGCGGCGGCCGTACCGAGCCAGCCGGCGACTTCGCCCATCAGTCGAGCGCTCACCCGCTCCCCTCTCCCTCAACGTGCCGAGGGCCTTGAGGGAAGGTCTCGCTTTACTGATCTTTGCCGTCACGCATGCACCCGCCGCATCGGCGTGCCCCTGCTCACGACGCGCTGGTCATGCATCAGGAGCCTCCTCGAGGAGCCGGTATCCGGTGGACGTCGGCCGCATCCGCTCGATGAGGATGCGGCTTCGGCGGCCACGAGAATCGACGACCTGCACGTACCGGCCGTCGACGTTCTCGACGCGCACCGTACGCCCAGACGCACGCTTGTCGTTGTCGGCCCACACCTGGCCCACCTGCACCCTGGGATTCACGGCGCCTCCACCACCCAGTACGTGACGTGCGGCTTCCGCTCCAGCTCGGCCTGGGCGCGACGGCGTCGCGCGTCCCGCTCGGCGCCGGGCCTCGTCCAGAACCGGCGAGGCAGCAGATACCGGTCAACGGTCGGCTCGGTGAAGCGGCCCACAAGCTTCCTCTCCGCCATGACCTGCCAGCGCTTCCAGGTCTTCACGCGTCAGCCCCCTCGGGGTCAAGCTCGACGGGTTCGAGGAGCTCGACCGGCCGAGCGAGGCTGTCCAGCAGCGCGGCCATCGTCCGGTTGTGGCGGGCGTCGGCCAGCGCGTGGTGCTCACCCCCGTCCTGGGACGGTAGCGGCGGTCGGCCCAACCGGACATGCTCCTGCTTCAGGTCACACGTGAACATCGGGACACCAGTCGGCAGATTCACCATCGGCCCCCACAACTGCGCGAGAACGACGTGGTCGTACGCCGCGTAGTAGGCCCACAGCTCCGGCTCCGGCGTCGACAAGATGAACTCGCGCACCTCGTTGGCGATCACCCACTGAGGCTTGACGGTCACGTTCGCCCTGTCGATCCGGAACTGCGGCAGCCCACCGAGCGGGCCCCTCCGGATGCCGTCGACCAGCGGAAGATGCTGGACGACGTTCTCCATCAGCCAGTCGTGTTTCGCGATCTTCTGCCACGGCGCGTCGACGTTGACGGCGTAGTACTCGCGGCCGTCGTCGGCGACGAGCCCGATCGAGATCAGCTCGATCGTGGCTCCCGTGTCGAGGAACTCGGTGTCGTAGAAGATGCGCATCAGATGCTCTCCCATTTCTTTCGGATGTGGTCTGCCATGCCTGGCGCCCAGGGGCGGCGGGCTGGCTCAGCGGCCCCGGACGGGCCGCCCTTCATATGGGTCTCTTGGCCACGGTGCTCCCAGGCCGGTCCGCCGCACCGGTCGCACGCGCTGTACGGCTGGCCGACCCACACGAACCACTCGCACCGCTCCGGCTCGGCGCTCTCTACGACCACGGCGTCCGGATTGTCGAGCGTCGGATCGACGTGCTCCGGCCCTCCGAGATAGAAGCCGACCCAGTCGGTCTCGACGTACGTCCACGACCGGCAGCCCAGGCAGACGCAGTACACCTGGGCGGCCGTCGTGTTCGGCTGGCGGATCTGGACCCGGCCATGCGCGTCGAGCAATTGGCACTCGAACACGAACGACAGCGGCTTCCAGGCATGGTCTTCGCCGTCCACGCACTTGTCGTGCGCGCCGCGGGGCTTCGCGTTGAGCTGCCGGTCGGCGTAGCTGGGACGGTGCTTCACGCGTCGTCCTCGGCCGGTGACACGTAGCGGACCCCGAAGTTGGCGCCGCGCTTGCCGACTGTCCAGGTGCCGGTGACGACGCCGTTGGCGATCGTGGCCGAGCGGATCAGGTGGTCGAGATCGGCCAGGAACATCGGCCACTCGTGTCCGTCCTGGTCAGTCCACATGAAGTAGGCGGCCGACCAGCCACGGCGGCGACCCGTCATGGTGAGCGTCGCGGTGAATTCGGTGATCGGCCTCCAGTCCGGCGGCACCACGGCGTACGCGCCGGTCTCGGGATTCCGCCGGTGGTCGTCCTGCGGGTAGTGCATGAGGTTGCCGTGCTGGTCGTAGGGCGCTTCCTTGAGTGTTCTCACGAATCTCCGATCGGTGGACGGTCAGGCGCTTGGGGCTGCGGCGCGGCCTTGACTCTCTGCAGGTAGCCGCGGGAAATCCGAAGGCGCTCAGCCACCTCGTTGGGGGTCAGGCCCTGCTCGGCGAGGAACGCTGCGTCCTCGGCGATGGCCTGGGCCCGAGGAACAGTGGTGCCGAGGTCGGGCTCTGCGTCGGGGTCGTCGATGTCGTCCCAGGCCGCCAAGGGCACCCAGCCGTTGCGTCGCGCGCGGTTGCGGACGATGGCGGCGGTGTGCCGTTCACTGCGGTTGGTGAGTGGCGGATCCTGGTCAAACAGTCGGGCGGTCACATCGCGGATCGCACGAGCCTGGAACACCCGCAAGATCAGCGCCACGTTGAGCACCTTGTCGAGCTGCCAGCGGGGCACATCGCACCGTTCGGCCACGAGCGGTATGGCCCAGCCGCGCAGCATGAGCGCCTGGATGCGGCGGCGGCTACCGGCCACGTTGAGCCGCATCTCGTCGGGCATCCGGTCGAGGTCGATGGAGACCGCGAGCAGCCGCCTTGCGGTCTCCGTCCTCATCCGGGCCGACCCGGACAAGCCGTCCCGGCCGTACACCAGCAGGTCAATACTGCGCGCAGGGACCTGCGCCAGGAGGGCGATGGCGTCGTAGGAGATGTACCGGCGCAGGTTCAGCACATGGTCGCGGACAGCTTCAGCGTCGGTGAAGGGCTTCCACCTGCCGTACGTCTGGAGCCGGTACCGTTCGCGGGCGTAGGCGGCGGATGCCGCCCTACATTCCGTGCAGCGGCATTTCTGTGCGGTGTAGGTGGCGTACTCACCGTGTCGCATCTCGGCAGGCTCCTTTCACGGCGCGGCGCTGGCGGGCTAGGTCGAGCCGGACCACGTTGGACGGCATGACAGCGGGCAGTTCGGCTGGGACGGGGTTGGCGCGGGCGCAGGTGGCGACGTGCGGCATGAACACGTCCTCCCACGGTTGGCGGGGCAACGCCTCGACCCCGTGCAGGGCCCTGGATTTCCATGCGCGTGGTCCGACGCGGTAGCAGGCGGTGTTGCCCGTGGGAGCGGGCTTGGGGTTGACCGCCAGCCGCCGTCCGGCGTCGGTCACGGTCCACAGGATCGGCTCACGGCACAGCCCGCAAAGGGATAGCTCGTATCCCTGGGGAATCATCTGGCGTCCTTTCGGCGGCGATTTCGATGGGGCGGAGCTGGAAGAGGGGAAGCTGGTGACCGACCACGAGGATCGGCACCGAGTCGCCGACGTCGTCCGGCGTCACGTTGCTGCCTCACTGGTCTTCGTGGGGGCGTCGCGTTTGCGCTGCTGGCTGCTGTGGTGCGCGTCGATCGAGCAGGTCACGCATGTGCGGCGCCGCCCGAAGTCCGCGTCGGCCTTCTCCCGTCCGCAGCCGGGACAGAGGCGAAAGCCCGTGGACACGGGCTTGGCCTTGGCGATGCGTCTCCGGTAGGCGGCGTTCGCCTTGGCCCGGGTGCATTCCAGGCACGTCGACTGGCGGCCGTACTTGCCTTCCTTGCGCCGGCCGAACTCCTCGACGGTCTTGAGCCGGTTGCAGGCCGTACAACGACGGGGCTGGGAAGGCAGGCCACGACGACGCTCCACGAACGTGAGCCCGCCCATCACCATCTCCGGGTCCTGATCCTCCGTGAGCTCCGCGGCCCACGTCCTGCACTCGTCGATGACTGGGCACCTGGCGCAGATGGTTTTCGCCTCGGCGATGCCCGCGGCCTTCCTGGACGACATGACCAGTGCCTGGCCGATGCAGGCCGCGCGAGCATGCCAGTCGGGTACCTCGCCGAAGACGGTGCGGATCAAGCAGTCACGTCCTGCCGGCCGCGAACGCTCTCCGCCCGGCACGCGCGCGAGCATAGAATCTGGGCTTTCGTCGTCCGGCGGAATAGCTCGCCGCACTGTTTACACACAACCGGTTTGGACAGGTCGAAACCCCTGGCTTTGTATGAGCAGGCAGCGGTGCAGAACCTCTTCGTGGTCCGCCCGACGAGCTCGAAGAGAGTTCCGCAGTATTCGCAAGGTCGAACGTTGTCTGTTCCTCTGGTGAGCGTCGAACGGTGCTGAGCGAAGACGATGACAGTCCGGGGGTTCTGAGGGTCGAGTTCAGCCACCCCGTACACCGCTGTGACCTGGGAGTCGTCGTTCCAGGCGATGCCGTTCGCCGCATCGCAAACGTGCTTGATCATGTTGTCTACGTCGATGCGCTGCTTGTTAGGCCGAAAGAAGACACAGCCCAGCGCGACGTTTCCCGTCCACGGCCGGTCGAAGACCTTCCGAAGCTGCTGCGCTGTGCGAGCTTCGGCGTCGACGTCTTCCTTGGTCCTGTACGGCTTTCCCGTTCGCTTGAAACGTGGGCGGCTCTTGCTCGGTGGTTCGCCGTCGATCACGGCCATTTTCATCTGGCCAGTTCCGGGTGCCAGAGCTTCGCATAGGAGTAGGGCACGCTCTGCATCCTCTGCTCGGCCTCCAATGGGGAACAGACTGTCGGCCGTGAGCTCCAGCGGCAGGATGTCGTCCGTCACTTGCGCCACTCCTTCGGGGCCTTGATGCTGGTCAGGCCCTGCTCGTGGACGTACAGGTCCCAGACGCGGTCATCCACGCCGTCCGGGCTCGACTCGATGGCTCGGGCCTGGGCTTGAGCGGCCAGCCGGTCGGCCTTACGGCGGCGCTGCTTGGCCCGTTGGTGGTCGAGCCACGCTCCAGCGATGAGAAGTGCCCAGCAGGCGACCACGAGGCCGCCGATGAAGGCGAGAACGTCCTTGATCACGATGGCTCTCCTTCCTGGTCGTCGGTGCTGACTGGTGGGCGCTGTGGCGAGGATCAGCCCGAGCCCGGCGAGCGTGACCACCAGGAACGGGTCGGCGGACCACAGCGCGGCGAGCACGGGCTTCACCTATGCCGCTTCACGCAGCCGAATGGTGCGCTCGTAGTCTCGGAACCGCACCTTGGCCCGGGTCAGCCGGTCAGACGAAGTGAGGACGATTCCCTCCGCCTGGCCGGGCGTGCCGCTGATACCGGCGCGGGTCGTCCTGTACGGCTGAAGCAGCTCGTACATGTCGTCGATGGTGCGCGGCAGGGAATGGCCTGGGATCTCGAACAGGAGAGGAACGCGTTCCAGCCCGTGACGGTCCGCGTACTTGGTCACGACCTCGTCTTCGAGCCAGTCCTGGCCGCCGTGGTCACGCCAGGAGGCGATGTTGTCGATCGGCAGGTCGAGCACGTCGACGGGAACGTAGCTGACGTCGAACAGGCGGGCAGCGACTCCTTTGCCATCACCGTAGGCGGCCCAGGCCGGGGTGCGCCGGTCGCCGTACACCTCCAAGTAGGCAGTGAGGATGTAGCTCGACGCCCGGTTCTCGATGCGCCCGGCAAGTTCGGCGAGGGCCTCGACGATGCGCAGGGACGGGCTGGCGACCAGGTCACCTTGGGCGGTAAGGATCTCGTCGCGTGAGCCGATCAGCCAGCCAGAGTTCTTCGGGAGGACCACGATGCGGGCGTTGGAGCCGTCCACCTTCTCGTGGGCGTAGGTGGTGCCGGTGAAGCTGATCGGGTTCTCTTCGAGGAGGCGGCCCTTGCCGCGGGCGCTCATTTCGATCGGGTGGTATGTGGGGATCGAGGGGTACTTGGTGGCGGAGTCGAGGGCGCGCAGGCCGCCGTTGTACAGGTCAGACAGTTGGAGAGTCACGGCAGTCGCCTTCTGATGAGTTAGAGAGGAGGCGCCGCCGACCGCAGCGAGTATGAGGCGTGCGGCGGTCGGTCAGCGCGGGGTTGATCGGGTCGGCTACTGCTGCTTGCCGGGGGTGACGTTGACCTGTCCGTCCGACACGATCACCTGAATCCGGCCGTCCTGGATCGCCTTGTAGAGCACGTAGCCCTCGGCTCCCAGGACGTCCACCAGGGCCCGGATGGACTCCAGTTCCGTCTTGGCCTTCTCGTTCTTGTTCTTCTGCGCCGCGTCCTCTTCGAGCGCCTGCTGGGCGGCGGCCAGGGCGTCACGGACGCCCTGAGGAGGCTGCGGTTGCTGGAGGGTGACGGCGAACTTGGTGAAGAACCCCGCGCCGCCCTGTTCCTGGATGAACTGGGCGGCGTGCTTGGCGACCGACTGTTCCCACTGCTGCTTGATCGTCGGGTTGGAGAACAGGTCCTTCCAGCCGTACTCCTTGGCTGCGGCGTCCATCGCCCGGTCGAGCGGCTGGCCGATGTAGACCCCGAGCAGCTTCCGCCAGCCCTCGTCGTCAGACGCCTTGAATTTCAGGCCGATCTGCTCGTGGAACTGCTGGAGCGTCTTGCAGTCGGTGGCCAGGCTGAAGGTGGCCACGCCCGACACGGTCATCTCCAGGTTGTCCTTGGACACGACGGTGAGCGGCTTCGCCTCGGCGTCGGGCTTGTCGGCGAACTCGAACGTCCTCTGCCCGGCGGGATAGGTGTAGGCGGCGTCGCCGGGACCAGAGATGTCCTGCTGGCCGGGGTTGATGCAGCTCTGGAAGGTGGTGGAGGAGAACGTTCCGGCGTCGTAGACGATGCCGACCTGGTCCGGCTCGGGCGTGGTGATCGTGCAGGCCGTCGCCGTGAGCGCGACGGCGAGCAGGGCGACGGGCGTGAGCTTGCGGTTCATGAACGGATGTCCTTGCGGGTGGAGGGGCGGGTGTGGAATTTGCGGATCTTGAGGTCGAGCAGCTGGGCGGTCGGGTCGACGCCGAGCTGTTCTCTGGCCATCTGGTGGAGCTCGGCGATGAGCTCGCGGTGCTGGGCGAGTTCGCGTTGGTTCGCGCGGGCGTCCTTGACTCGGGACTGGATCCACACGACGGCGACGAAGGCGATCGCGATGATGGCGACCAGGGCCAGGACGATGACGGATCTCACGAGGGCCGCCGGGTGAGTTCGGCGTCGATGCGCGCCTGCTGGGCGTCGTCAACGATGGGGCGGACCAGGTCTGCGATGAGCGCCGCCGTCGGCCGGGTGGAGAACCGGCGGCCTTCACGCTCGCGGTCCTGGACGAGGGCGGAGGCGATCGGCGCGGTGACGACGAGGTTGTGCTTGGCGAGCAGCGCGTCGAGCGCGTCGACGGTCGGCACCTCCGCCGGGGTGCAGCCGTACCAGAACACTTCGGTGTCGTCGCCGTCCGGGTCGTCTCCGGGCTCGAACGCCGACAGGAAGTAGGTGGACAGCGGCGCGTCCCAGCCGACCTCGGTCGTCCGTCCTTCCGGGGCTCCCGGCTCGTTGGCGATGGTGTAGCTGCTCATCAGCGGCCACCTCGCCCGATCGCGATCGTGATGGCGTGGAGCAGGAGGGAGACGACGAGGGCGTTGCCGTAGCTCATCTCGGGGATGGCAGACCACCACTGGTGGCGGAGGTAGGCGACCAGCAGCATGATCAGCCACGAGTTGACCAGCCAGTACGCGGCTGCTGCGAGCACAACGAGGAAGATCATGGTCACCGGCCTCCGGCGGCGCCGGTGACGCCCGCCCATTCGAGGTCGTCGGGAGTGCACGGACGCAGCTCGATGGCCGAGTCGTCCTTCTCCTCGATGGTCTGCTTGACGCATCGCTCGGACTCGCGAAGCGCGCGGGCGAGCGGCAGCGGCCTGTCCGGTGCGAGCGGGGTGCCGTCGATGAAGACGTACCAGTACGGCCCGGTCTCCTCGTCGTAGTCGATGACGCTGTAGTCGGCGCTGCCGTCGCCGTTGAGCACGATCTGTCCTTTCGTGGCTCCCATGACGGGCTCCTTTCGGGTGAGGTGGCTTTCGCAAGCGGTTTGGCTTGCGGGTTAGGTGGCTTCGTGGGTGGGGGGCGCGAACACGCGATCCACGTTGCCGAGGTGCGGGTCGATGTCGCCCAGGGCGCTCTCCGGCTCGGCCGTGGCGGCGGTGCAGGTCTCGTCGAGGGAGCAGGGCGTGTCCGAGCGGTGTGTGATGCCGGGCTCGGCCGGCCGGCCGCAGGTACACAGCGCGGCGGCGGTTGCTCGCTGCTCGTTCGCACGTTGAAGCTGGGCGATCCGGACCTTCAGGTCGTGGTGGTAGGCGGCAACCACGCGGCCCAGCTTGTCGGCGATCTGCTCGGCATCGGCGAGGGCGCTCAAGTCGCCTCCCGCGGCCGGGACGCGGAGCTGGCCCACCACGAGGGTGATCTCCTCCAGGCTGACCTGGTGGTAGATCTGCCCGGGGCTGAACGGCGTGTCCGCGACGAACACCTGTCTGATCATGATGGGTCTCCATTCCAGGTCACGTGGTCTTGCGGCGAGTGCGGGCCTTCTGGGCGGATTTGCAGGTATCGCAGCGGCACCCCCAGTTGTGATAGGCGCCGGAGGTGCCGTGCGGTACCAGCTCCGGGTGGGAGATCGCCTTCGCTCGGAGGTTGGCCCGTGTGATGCGCAGCTGCTCGGCTACGGCGTCCGTACATGGCTGGCAGCGACAGCCGTGGTTGTTGTAAGTTGCGGACTTCCCGTGCTGAGGAGACGTGGAGCGGGGCATCAGTTCTGACTGTTCTCAGCGCGGGCGGCCTCCGCCTGGGTGATGATCGCGGTCCAGGCGTCGATGACGCCTCCGGCCGCGTTCAGGCCCCGGAGGAGCGTGGCGAGGTCGGCTGAGGTGAGCTCGTCGTGCGTGGTGATGGTGCGGCCGAGGAGTGCGGAGGTGTCGCGGAGCCGGTCTTCCACGCCAAGCCCCTGGAACAGGCCCCCGATCTGGGAGAGGTGGAGGCTCCGTTCGGCTTCGATCTCGGTTCGCAGCTCTCGCAGCGCGGCGATGACTTGGGTGGCTTCCTCGTTCGTGAGGTCGCTGCTCGACGTGATCGGGCGGTTGAGGAAATGGGAGAGGTAGGTGAATCGCTTCTCGTCGTTGATGGCCGTGGAGCCCTTTCCCGAGGCGGTGGTGACACCGCAGTCTTTGAGCAGGGCGTGCATCTCGGCCTGCTGCGACTTGCCGATCATCACGATCGGCTCACCTTTGTGCGGCTCCTCGTCGTCGACCACCTCGGCCTCGTGGATGTCGTCTTTCTGAACGGCCTGGGTCTGCGGGTCGGCCGGAGTCTGCGCGGCCACGTTGAGGGCGTGCATGACCTGGGCCGCTTCGGCACTCGTGAGTTCCTCGGTCTTCTGCACCCACCGGCCAACGACCTTCGACAAGAAGGCTGGCGCGGTGTCCTTGGTATAGCCCTGGGCGACCATCGCCGCGCCGATCTCGTTGCGCTGCTTCTTGGTCGCCTTGCCCGTCTCCTGGGGGGCGGCGTCGCCCTGGCCGGGGTTGACGCCAAGTGCGTCACCGAGGGACTGGCCCTGCGGCGTCCTGGCGTCGGTGATGATGATGGAGCCGTCTTCGTTGACCTCTGCGCCGAGCTCTTCGGGGGTGTAGCCGACGCCGCGCAGCGCCTCCTCGCAGGCTTCGCGGGCCACTTCGGTGATGGCGCGAGCCTTCAGCATCCCTTCGCGATAGTTCTGCCACACTTTCTTGCCCGTGACTCCGGCAGCGACGGCGCGGTCCCACGTCCATTCGGCGCGGAACTCGAAGTCGGGGTCGTCACCACGGACGATCGTGGCGACCGCTTTCACCAGCGCCCCGTTCTGGGGGTTACGTTCGACCCAGATGCGCAGCCTGTGGCCGGCGTCCCGCACGAGCGCGGAGATGAGCCCGGAGGAGGCACAGGCCCGGCCTTCGATGATGTGCACGCCAAGGATCGCGGCCATCGGGGAGATGCCAAGAGAGCGGCCAAACTCGACCGCGTACAGCACATTGCCCGGCTTGTTCCGGTACTGGGCGGGCAGGAGGTCCGACACAGCCAGGGCCTTGGCGTACTCCTGCCGCTCGACGAGGGTGTCCTCGCGGCGGATCACGGCGGGCAGGGTTTCAGTGGTCATCAAAATGCTCCTACGAGGTCGGAAATGTCGGGCAGGGCCTTCTCAAACTTGAGGAAGGGCACGCCTTCGGCGCCCTTGGCCATGCGGATAGCGACCAGGTCGCCGTTGAAGTAGGCCCGGCGGGCGGTGCCCATCGCGACCAGTAGCTTGCCCTTGGCCGTCAGTACTGCTGCTTCTGCGGACTCAAGCTCCTGGAGCGCGTCGATCACCTCGATGGCCAGGCCGGGCTCCATGAAGTACTTGCCAGCCCGGTCGATCAGGGGGTGCTGGCGGCGCAGCGACTCGTACGTGGCCTTGCGGTCGTCGAGGTCGGGCATGTCTCCCAGCAGGAGGGAGGCCATGAACGACTCGCACCGCTCGCGGATCACGGCGGCGTAGTGCTCGTCGTAGTCCACGACGTACTCGCGGAATTCGAGCCTGCCGGTGAGCAGGCCGACGCGGGTCCGGCGTGCGCCGATGGTGTCCATCTGGAACAGCACCTGGACGAGGTAGTACAGCGGGATCTCGTTGGTGCCGGGCCTGCCCCATTCGCGGCCGTCGGCGTCGGTCTTGCACTCGATCAGCTCGGCCAGTTCGTCCCCGGCGTACAGGAGCCGGTCCGGGGAGCTGAGCTGCCAGGGCCGATCATTGCTGACCCACGTGCCGCCGGGCAGCATCCGGTATTCCGGGTGCCGGTCGGCCAGCCAGTTCGCGACCGCGGGCTCAAGGTAGTGGCCGCGAGCCTGTGCCTTGGTCTGGGGCTCCGGGTCGACCAGTCCGGCCATGAGGCACCAGAGGGAGAACGGCGACTCCCACGGTGACAAGCCGAGAACTGCGGCGGCCTTCGACGCGGACATGTAGCGAAACCAATCGGGCGAGCCGGGCTCGATGGTCGGGACCTGGTGGGCGGCCAGAACCGTCACAGACCACGCTCGCGCTCGTACTCCCACTCGCCGTAGCCGCCCAAGGCCGGTCCGCCGCGCCACGTCGGCAATGGACGGTACGGGTGGCGCCGCTGTTCGGCGGGCTGGTCGTCTTGGAGAGCTCCGAGGTAGGCGTGGAGCTCGTCCTCGCTGGGCGGCTGCTCGCCCGGCGGGTTGATGGTGGTGCTGGTCATGGGGTGGGCTCCGGGAGGGATTCGGCGATCAGGATGTGGCGGCGGACCTTGTCGATCAGCGTGTCGGCGAGGTCGGACGCCTCTCGGGGGGTGAGGTCTTCGGGGAGGCTTTCCACGAGCGCGGCGCGCAGCGGGCTATGGGCGGGGCACATCTCGTGCTGGTAGGCGTAGAGCGCGAGGATGGCGATGGGCTTGCCGTACTGTTTGGTGATGTCGCGCATTGGGTCGGTCTCGACGTTGGGCGTGGTCATCGCTCGCCATCCGCAACGGCCACGACGCTTTCGCTGGTGATCGGCTGGGCTTGGGCCGCGAGGTCGAGCAGCGCGATCAGCGGCTCCCACACCGCCATGTTGGCGGTCCCGCTCGTGAGTGCGATGCGGGCCTGGTCGAGCCGGTAGAAGTGGCCGGGGATCTGCATCCACGCGAGCCCAGCGATGTGGCGGTAGGCGTAGAAGCGGGGGCTACGGTTGTCGGGTGTACGCCGGATGACGACGTCGAGCTGGTCGGCGTGAATCACGGTCCATGTGCTGCGCCGGGTGCGAATGTTGAGCGTCGCGGGGGTGAGTCGAGGCACGACGGTCCCTTTCGGGTGAGGACTACGGGGCGGGCGCGTCGCTGGCTTGGGCGATGCGTTTGGTGATGCGGTCGAGCTCGGCCTTGCGGCGCTTGAGCTCCAGCTGCACGAGTGCGAGTTCTTGCGTGGCCGCCGTGAGTTCGGAGGCGACGTATCGGTGGAGCAGGTGGTCTCGGAGAGCCTGGCGGGGGATGCGGTAGCTCTTCTTGTGGATCGAGATGTTGCCCAGGCTCTGGTCTCGGATGAGCCCGAGGACGGTGGATGAGCTCACGCGCATGGCTAGCGCGGCTTCTTGGACGGTCAGGAGCTTCTTCCTGGGGGGAGCCACTGCGTCGAGAATGCCGTTGACCAGGTCTTGCACGTTGTCGAGGGGGTCGTTCACGGGTTCATGTCCCCCATCGCGACCCTGGTTGGTGATGATCTACTAGCACAATCAGACGCTAGTCGCATATTCGAGAAAGTCAAGCATTTTCGGGAAAATCACGAAAACAACGCACAGTCGCGTGATGCCGAGAACTGTCTGTAGGTACTGGCATTCCGCGCACGCCCTGATACGGTTGGCGCAGCAAGCGCAAAAATCGCAGGATCACGGAAATCACGAAGGAGCCGGGCTGTGGCCCCCAACAAGAGCGCCTCACCAGCTCTGCCACCCGAAGCCAGCCTCATCCGCCAGCTACGAGAACGACCTGCCGCGCTCAGCCGCAAGATGAGCCTGTCCAACGCGATGAAGCGGCTGGCGGAGATCGCCCCGGACGGGTACGGCTTCAGCGACGGAACGTGGCGCAACATCGAAGCCGGCCGGAAGATCGCGGAGGACTGGGAGCTCGTTCTCATCGGTCTCGTCCTCTACGCCACCCCCGAGCAGGTCGCGGCGACCGGACGCGCCACTGCTGCGGAGCTGCTCCGCAAGGAGATCGACGCGCGCGCCAAGACCGAGCTGGCGGCGTCCAAGGTCAGCTTGGACGACATCCCCGCAGGGACCAAGCAGAAGCTGCTCCGCCAGCTGGCAGAGATCGACAATGTGCCCGGCGCGACGGAAAAGGACCGCCAGGAGCTGCGTGAGGTGCTGTTCGGCCAGATCGATGCCCTCATGGACATGCACGCCGCGACGCTGCGGCTCAGGGCTCGCTAGCGGACCCGCTTGCGGAGTCGGGCTACGACGCCTGGCGCTTCGGCATCCACTCGCTGGTCGCCGCGATGAATCCCAGCTGGAATCGGCTCCTGGCGCCGCAAAACTTCAGGAACTGGCCGATCCGGCGGGTCAGGTTACGCTGAGACACCCCAGTCGCCTTGACGATCATCGAGTCCGTCGCCCCGTCAGCCAGCATGCTGAGGATCTGCAACCCGTCCTCGTCGAACAGGACGGCCTTGGGTCGGCGCACTCGCGTGCCTGGTTCGGCGCCAGTGCGCCGGACGAACGCGCGGGCCGGTACGCCTTGCGCCCACCGGGCGTCGAAGGCCGCCAGGATCAACGACATCATCAGGCCGGGCTGGATCACCAGGACAGCGCCGGTCTCTCGGTCGCGCGGCATGATCGCCAGCTCCCGGTCCTTCACCAGCATCTTCGTGGGGAGATCGTCGTCCGGCGCAACTCGCACCTCGCACCCGCTGTTGTGCGACTTGGTGATGTCCTGGCGGGCGGCGGGGTCAGAGAAGACGCTCGGCTCCACCAGGATCCGGCATGTCGTGGTGTGCTCCACGACGTCGTCAACCAAGGGGGTGACGAACTGATAGGGGTAGGTGTACATGGCCCGCAGCTCCCGGACCGCAGTGTCGCGGATCTCGGCGAACGTCTTCGTGATCGCTGTGGGGTCGCGGATGACCTCGACCGGGTTATCAGCCGCCACCCAGTTGTTCGGGTTCTCGTTGAAGCGGGTGACAAGGTCGTCCAACGCGGATTTCGCGGTGGTGTATTCCGTGTGGATGCGGAGCACACCACCGCTCAAGGCCAGCGCAGGGTTGCACGCGCTGATCAGCTCGTGGCCCGTGGTGAGGTGGCGTTCCGCCAGTTCGCCCAACAGCCTCTCCGTTGAGCCACCGAACCTCTCGATGACCTTGGCGCGGGGCACGGGGCTGTTGGCCAGAACGAACTGGTAGACGTGGCTCTCCTCGTGGTCGAGCCCGAGCGCCTTGTACACCTGTTTCTCCTCGTCGGCTTATGCGTCGTGTCGTATCACCGGAGGGGCATCGCGGGGGCGAGGTCCTGTTCATGGAGAGTGCCCAGCTCGTAGGCGAGTTGCGCCGTGGCTGTTCGGGCTCGTCGGTGGCGCTGTCGTGCAGCGCAGACGGAAGCCAGGATCGGCACGGCGAGCAACCACATCGCGAGCAGACTGAAGGCGTGTGCGCTCGGCCCAGCCGGCCCGAGCGCCACGAGCGCGCCGGCGAGCGCGCTCGTGGCCCACCCTGCGGCTGCGGCGACCATGCAGACGCGCGTGCGCCCGTTCTGTCGTGTCAGCATCCGCTTGACTCGGCTTCTACCAGCCGCTTCCGTGCGCGTTCTGGTAGACCGTGGGGGACGTCGGGCGCAGGGTCGGCTCCGAGGTGGTTGCGCTCGGTGGCGTGTCGAGGTCGCTCTCGGCGGCGCTCGGGAGTGCTCCCGCCAGAATGATCGCGAACGCTGCCGCCCCGGCCGCCAGCATGCCGATCTTGGTCCTGAGGTTGGAGTCCACGTGGACCGTTCCCTTCTCTTCCATGCTCTGCACACCTGCTACTGACATGCAGTAGTGCAAGAGTCAACTTTCGATGTGAGCGTCAAGAAAAACCGCTACCGCCAGTGTGTGTCCATGGATTCATTCGGCCTGTTTTGGCCACGGCCATAACCCGCCACTTCCGAGAGCCTTGCCCCGTAAGCCCAATGCGGATCGTAACCCCTAGATCAACAGGAAAAGATAACAATCAGCTATCTTCGCTAGTGGAGGGCGTGGTGCGGGAATCCCGGCCGGTGTCATAGTGTGATCTTCACCCAAACGGGAAAGGTTCCGGACCATTTCAGGGAGCCCCAAATGAGGCGAACCATCCAAGTCGCGGGCGCTGTAGTCGCGTTATGCGGAGCGGCCACCACCATGCTCATCAGCGTCGCCACGCCTGACACCGCCGAACACCGCGTTCTCACCACCGCGTTCGTAGCGTTGATCCTGGTGGGATCGTTCCTAGGACTCGCTGCCCTGCCGTACGGCCTGCCGGAACCCCAGACGCCCTCAGAGGCGTACCGACAGGGCCGAATCGACGCCCGCGCCAAGGCCCAGGGCTTGCAACGTTCCAGCTAGCGGTCCATCTGTCTGTCCTCCCTTGTCGCCGGGCGCGAACGGCCCGACGTGGGGCCACGGCCGGAGGGCTCTACCGGCCGTGAACCGTGCGCCCCCGACCCCGGACGACGGGGTTGACGGGAAGGAAGCAGCCCACAGCCAAGACACCTTTGGCCGATACGGAGGGCTGCACCCGTGTCCGGGGTCGGGGGCCGTCTAGGAGACCTTCCGCGCAGTATCGGGCGCGAATAGGTGGATGAGAAACCCTTGCAAGATGACCGCCGCCCGGTCTTTGGCCTTCTCCGGGCCGGTGAACTCCTCGCGCGGGAACGGCCTGCCGTCCGGACGGGGAAGGTAGGTGTGCAGGAAGGTGCCCAAGGGGTGGTTCTGGATCGAGAACACCCGTTGCCCGCCCGCGTAGCCGTGCTCGATCCCGTCCACCCGCAGGGTCTTCTGCGCGAACTCCGACGTGATCCAGGTGATGGGCTTCGTCGGCGAACCGCTCACCCGCGCCCCCTTCCCACGACGACATCCGGCACGGCCGCATGCGATGCCTGGATCGCGCACTGCTCGGTGATCTTGTCGGCGAGCGTCTGCGGGGCGCCGCCCATGAATCCGTAGACCAGGCCCTTGCCGTACATGTCCGGCGTGTACGACCTACGTACGACGGCGAGCCCGATCGCACCGATGATGAGCAGCCAGCCACGCTGGACGCAGAACGCGTCCAACTCCTCGACGGTCATAGCGCCCCCACCCCGCACGCGTGGGCGACCAGCCGCACCGCGCGATGCGGCATCGCGGGAGGCACAAGCGTCCTCAGATCCGGCTTCGGCCCGTTGTCGGGACCAACCTGGGCCAGATCCACGATGTACATACCGGAGCGGCGCCCGACCGCGACCGTGGCCACGCGCCAACCGGCATCCCTGTAGATCACCAGCGTCGGGGACTGGTCGGCAGTCTCGGCGAGCGGTTCAGACTCGCCTGTGGTCCGCTGGATCAACTTGGGGCTGATCCCCTCGGCGACCAGGCTCCGGTGAAACCGCTCCAAAGCGGCCTCTGCCTCCGGCGCCTGGTCGAGGGCAGGTGTGGTGTGTGTTCCCGTCATGCCCTGACGGTAGAAGTGGCGTTAGGACGGCCTCAACGAACCTGTACGAACTTGTACGCCAATCTCAGTGCAGGGCCTCGATGGCATTGGTAATGAGGGTCCGAGCTGCCCTTCCGTGCACAGCGGACGCGCGCAGCTCGTTGAACGCCTTCACGTACAGGTCGATCTCGCGTGGCTGGGTGATAGTGACGATAGCGGTGGTCAGCTCGATAGAGACGTTCACGTCGCCGTACATGTGGAAGGTCTCGGAGGCATGCTGTGAGCGGCTGGCCATCCAGGGGATGATTCCGAGCGAAATGTTCGACTGACGCATGACGGTGAGGATGTAGCGGAGTTGCTCACCCATGATGTCGTTGGAGAAGATGCGGTTCCTCAGCACCGACTCTTCCATGACCATGACGCAGGTTCGGCGCCCATCAGCCAGGTACTGGCGGCGGGCTACCCGCATCTTCACACCCTCTTCGATGTCGGTGTTTCCCGCCTCATGGAACTCGTTGAAGTACGTCATGACGGCCCGCATGTAGTTCGGCGTCTGAAGCGGCCACAGCATGAAGTTGGAGCTGTAGAAGCGGTACAGGGTGTTGTTCTCGTACAGCTCCAGCCCTAGCTCCTGGAGCCGCCTCTGGCTGCGCTGGACCCTGCGCCACTCCACGTAGGCGTCGGCTGCGTTGCGGCTGGCGGCGATCAGGTTGGGGATTTCATCGGGGACGCCGCAGATCGTGCACCAGGTACGAATGTCCGCGTCTGAGGGTGGTGTGCGACCGCCTTGGAGTCGAGAACATTTGGTCTCGTCCCAACCGGCCTGCCGCGCCAGCGCCCGAGCGGTCAGGCCGGAGTCACGCAGGATCTCACGCAACCGATGTGCAATTGCCAGGCGAGCTTGCTGGGCGCTGGAGGACGGCGAGGTGGCCACGAGCGATCGAGCGGTCTGCTAGGCGGGCTTGTACTCCGCGTGATCAATACCGCGTTCCCAGACTGCCTCAAAGGCCGCAGCGCACAGCTTGGCCTCGGCCGGGTCGTCGGACAGCTCGAAGCCCGCTGGCTCTCCATCACCAGTCTGGAACACCCAGCAGATCTTTCCGTCGTCGATCTGCCAGAAGTCGCAGCCCGGCAAGGCGAGATCACGCGCCTTCGGCCGGGACAGCCAGCGAACCAGTTCGCCGCCCGCGATGTTGGAGTAGCCGGTGACGGCGTGCTCGAAGGCGATGTAGTCGCTGTGCGGTTCGGAGACGACGCGGGCCCGGCGGAAGACGACGCCCCGGCTGACGTTGGACGAGATGAGCTTGACCCAGCTGTCCATGTTGCCGAGCGCCTCCAACTGCTCCACCGCCGATCCGGCGAGCCATGCCTGGAAGTCGGGTTCGCCGGTGCCGTAGGTGTCGCGCATCTCCAGATGCGTCACCGAGTGCTGGGCCTGGCCGAACAACTCAATCAAAGTCTGGATCATGGCCGCCACACGCCTCCCATAGCGCCTTCTTCACTGTCTTCGGCACTCGGATTGCCCGCTCGTAGTCTTCGATGTGAGCGACTTGCCGAATGGTGTCGAGTACGTCGGGGTCGTCTTCCGAGGTGCCGACGATTACAAGACTGCCGTCGCTGTCGTCCAGGTGCACTGACGCGCAACTGCCACTCTGGCTCTGAGTGTCCTTGCCGTAGAACCGTAGTGCCATGGGAGACTCCCGTGATCGTGGTCTGTACGAACTTGTACGCGCCTCTGCGAGCTTGGACGTGAGTGTCGCAGGAGTCAACCCCACCTGAGAGGCCCGCGCCCGACCTGGGTCAGCACAACGTCGGCACGCGTGCTGACAACAGCCGTGATCAACCCGGACCAACAAGAAGCCCCAGACTCTCGGCATAGACCGTGAGCTGGGGCTTCGTCTGTTGGAAAGTGATCAGCTAGCCATGCTGCCATTCCTCCAGGTCGAACTGGCCGGCCTCGACGCCTTTCCGGAAGCACAGCCACTCGAAGGGCGTGAAGGACAGCAGTCCCAGGCCCTCGGGCTTGGTGTCCCCGACTTCGATGCGGTCGCCGTTGCGTCGCACCACGACGCAGCCATCAGCGGTGTCTGACCATGAACTCTTGCGCCATTCCTGGGACAGCACTACAGCTCCTTGAGGATCTCCGAGACGAGGGCGGCGGACTTCTCAGGAGTCAACGCCAAAGCCGCGAGACACTCGAAGCGGCGCTCAAACTCGCGGACGGTCTCAACCTTATCGGTGACTCGTTCATCGGGCGGCGTCTCGAAGAACACATAGTCAGCGCCTCCAGGCAGGGACAGCAGGACGAACGAGCCGCACAAACCTGGGTGAGCGCCCACGCCTTCCTCTAGCACCTGGACAGTCACGTTGGGCCACCCAGCGAGAACGGCCAACCGGTGGAGCTGCTCCTTCATGGTGTCGCGCGTCCCGATTCTGCGGTGTAGGACCTGCTCGGCGATCACGCCGTGCAATGTGAAGGGCGGGTCGCAGCCAAGTAGTTCACGCTGTCTGGCTAGGCGCGCCCTTAGCTGGAGGTCCACGAGCTGAGGAGAGAATCTATGCTGGCCAGCGGCGAAGATTTCCCGGGCGTAGGCTGCGGTTTGCAGCAGGCCAGGGACCAGGAGGGGCTGCCACGATCGCGCGCTCCTGGCTTCGGTTTCAATCGCGACGTACTCGCCGACCACAGCGTCGTATTCTTCCCACCAGGGCTTTTGGCGAGCCTGGCGAGCAAGTTCTACACATTCTGTCCTGCGCTCAGGGCCCGCCTCGTAGACGTCCAGCAAATCGGCCAGATCGCCCGGCATCGGCAAGGTCTCTCCGGTTTCGATCCGGGAGAGCTTGGTACGGCTCCACGCTCGCCCAAGGGGGCGAAGCCTGGCGACCGCATCGGTAAGCGTCAGGTCTCGATTGGAGCGCAAAGCTCGAAGAAGCTGAGCAAGGTGACGTCGGCGCAGGGGCGGGCTGATGCGCTGCATCCTGGGATTTTCCATGCGGGCGACGAGCCGGTCACGGGGTTCTCACACATCTTCATGTGAACGTGACAAAGAGTAACGCATTGCCTGCACAGGGCACATATAGGACACCCGCTTCGAGCGCAGCGGCCAGACCCACACGCAGGAAACGCAACATTCTCGACTTGTCAGACAAGCAATTCTCAGCTCATTGGGACCGTGCGCGCCACCGCGGGACCCCGTCGAGCCGCCGAGCCCCTACGGCTCACACCGTGGCCTCCTGAAGACGGAGGAGTGACGACTGATGTGGATGAAGCACGCTGAGGCTGGCGAGAACTTAAGGGCCGCATTCATCCATGACGAAGCCCCCGGCAAGGGTTCTGCCGGGGGCGAGTGCGGATGTGATGACATTCAACGCCCGCAAAGGTCGAATCTAGCGGCTGGTACCGCCGTCCACAATCTGCCGGATCTCGTAGATCGTCAGACCTACCCCAACCGGGTCGGCATTCCTCGTCATGTCCACGATGTCCTGCCGGGTCACCAGCGGCCTACTCGTCAACGGCTCCACACGGGGCGGCTGGCAGGCCGCGATGATGGCCTCCTCCATTGCGGCCCGAGCCTGGTAGAAGGCCCCGATCGTCGCCGACAGCTTGTCGGCCGCCGCCTGCTGCTGTTCGGCCAGCGTGGGCAGGTTCTGCTCCCTGGCCCGCCGGTCCTCGGCTTCCCAGCGGTAGGCGGTGGCAACCGGGACGTCCAGCTCAGCCGCAGCCTCCGGCACGCTCTTGCCCTCGCGGAGACGTACGGACAAGGCTTCCCGCGGAGAGACCTCTATCATGATCGTCATGATATCGCCTTTCCCTTGAGAATCTCGCTGACGTGGTCGTTGTAGTACGCCAGGCTCCACAAGCCGCCGCAACCGCCCACCGTGACGTCACACTCGATCCACTCCTCCCCCGCCGTGCGGATCAACGCGCGAAGATCGCACCCCGGGCACGGGCCGACCAACTCCTGCACATGCACAGTCCACGGAGCCAGCCCGTGGGCGGCCCTGCGCAGGGCTCCGATCTCCTCCATGAAGTCGACGATCCACTCTCTGCTCGCGGCCCACTCAACGTGACGGGCGAGGAAAGCCGCCAGCTCGGGAACGCCGGCAGCGGCCGGGTAGACCAGGCCGCGATGCTCGCAGACGAGCCAGACCCAGTTCTTCAGCGTGCTGGGTATCGACGGCGGACCCACCTGATCGTCGTCATCACCGCGATAGGCCACAGCTCCATCGTTGATCATGCACAGCACATCGAGGCGGGCTGGCACGGGCGCTTCCACGCGCCCGCCGGAAACTCTGTCCCCGCCGCTCGTTCCGGGCATCACGTGCTCGCCGAGCCAGCGGTACAGCGCGGGCGCGGCGCCGAGATCACGCCGCAGCCGGTTCGAGCACGGCAAACAGATCAGCAGCCCGTCTGCGGCCTGGCGAGGATCTCCGTCTCCGCCACAGTTGGGCGCTACGCAGAGGGTGATTGGGGTCAAGGGGCTCCCTCCAGTCATGGGCGAGGTCTTCTCGCAAGCGGTTTCGCTTGCGAGAAGACCTCGCCATTGTGGCTGGTCACCCCAGCCGCAGCGCCATGACAAGGTAGCGGTAGACCGGCCGCTCGGAGTCCTCGGTCACCATCACGGGCCTGGCCGATCCGTTCATGCCGAGACGCACCCGTGGCGTGTCCACGCCGGTAAGCCCGTCCAGCAGGAAACTCGGCTGGAACCCCACCGTGACCGGCGGCCCCGACACCTCAGCCTCGACCGTCTCCGCCGCCCGGCCGAGACCACCGCCACCGGCTTCAACGAGCACCTGGCCGTCACGGAACGTCAGGCGCACGGCCGTGCTCTTCTCCGCCACCAGCCCGATGCGCTTGACCGCCGCGATGAGCGAGGCCCCATCGACCTGTGCCCAGCTCTGATAGTCGAGCTTGAGCCGGGCTCGGTAGTCGATGTACTTCTCGCCTATCAACCGGATCGTGGTGAGCCGCGCACCCCCGGCGATCGAGACCAGCTTGTCGTCCCAGCCGATCTCCACCTGGCCTGAGCCGTACCCCTTCACGGTGCTCTCCAGCTCCGCGGCCGGCACCATCATGAACGCAGGTGGAGCCTCCTTCTTGCCCTGTGGGGGGATCGTGGACCATGCGAAAGTACGGCCCGCAATCCGGTACCGGTCAGTGGCGGCGACCCACACGTTCTCGCCTTCAATGTCGAAGCGGACGACGCACAGCATCGGGAGCGTGGTGTCCTTCGACGCCGCTGAGGTGACCTGGCCGGATACCTGCTGGAGCAGCGCGCCGTCGATGGCCGCGCTCGGGTGCGGCGGCGCGGGCAGCTTCGGATAGTCCTCGACGGGCATGGTCAGGAGGCCGAACTCGGCCGTGCCGCAGCGCACGACCATCTCCGTCTGGGACAACGACAGCTCAACCGGCTTGCGCGGCAAGCTTTTGCACACCTCGACGAGCAGCCGCGCGGGCAACAACGCCCGCCCCGGCTCCTCCACCTGCGCGCCGATGTCGCACTGCGCGGACACGTCGTAGTCGTAGGCCGATAGCCGCAGCTTGTCGCCCTCCGCCTCCAGCAGCATGCCCGACAGAACCGGCGAGGCAGGCCGGGATGCGACGGCCCGGCCAGTCCAGGCGACAGCGTCGCGCAGGAGCGCGAGGTCGAGCGTCACCTTCATGATGTCGACGTCTCCTTCTTCCTCTTCCGGAGCTTCTTGGGCTTCGGCTCGTCAGGCTCGCCGAACAGCTCCGCGGCCATGGATGGGTCGTAGCGCCGCACGCACTCCTCACACGAGGTCAAGCTCCCGGGCGAGGAGTCAGCGCGGAGATTCAGCCATCCGGACCCTTTGACCAGCGACAAGCCTTCGGCGATCCAGTGGCAGTCGGCGTAGACGTGGCCGATGGAGCCCTCTGGGTACCACGGCCTGACCCAGTCGTTGAACTGATCCCAGCCTTGGCTGGCCAGCGTTTCGGCTTGCGGTTGTGCCGTCACGCCTGAGGCCCGTCACTCTCGACGGCCAAGGCAACCGGCAGGCCCAGCGCCCACACGTGGACCTGGTGTCCCGGCAGCGGTCGACGGAGGTACTCCATAGCCATGGAAAGGCAGCCGAGCATGATGTATTCGCCGACGCTGTAGTCCGTCCTCACCACGTGGGTGACCGGGACGGCCTCATCACAGTGTTCGCACAGAACCGGCAGGCTCGCCTCGCTCATGATCGGCCCTTCCTCGCGCGGCGCTTGACCAGCCGGAAGTCCGCTCGTGCCACGGTGCGCTGGCGACGAACGACCGCATCTCGTCCCATCACTGCGGCTTGGAGCCGGTGACAGCGTCGAAAATGTCGCGGGCCATCCGCGCGTCGTCGAGCGCCGTGTGGGAGTCGTACCGGTTTAGATCAACGAACGCGCTGTACAGATCCCGTGACCGCCACGGAACGCCCGGCTTGATCATGACCGAGTAGCCGATGTTTCCATACAGGAAACCGAGCGCCAGCGCCTGGACGTCGATGAGATTGTTGGCGGTCCAGCACTGGCCATTACGGGCGAGGAATCTCCGGCAGAACCGCTGGGCGAGGGCCGGGTTGATGCCGACGACGTACGCCCCGTCGAGGAAGGCGGCGAGCTCTGCGGCGACCATCGGAGCGTCGGTCCAGTCGAGGACGTCGCCCTGCTTCCGGCTCAGGCGGTCGTCATCCCCCGACTCATCATCGCGGGTGGCCAGCTCAACCGCGCGCCCCACGGAGCCACGGGTGACCCGGCAGCGCTTGTAGTAGCGGCTGATCGTGAGGGAACCGGGGGCGGCGCCGGTGAGGTCGGGTTTGATCTGCCACCAGTGTTCGCTATCTGGGCTGCCGGGTTCGCGAAAGGCGAGGCCGATCTCCCACAGGTGGCCGATCTGGTCGTCGAGGGACGTGGTTTTTACGTCGAGGAAGACGAGGTTGGTCATGAGGTGCCTTTCGGGTCGGGCGTGGCCGGACGGCCGGTCGGGTGTTCGGTGCAGCAGATGCCTGCCTCGCGCAGTAGCGAATCGCCGGGGTCGTCGGCGAAGCGGGTCTTGCACCGGCAGCAGGTATAGATCCATCCGGCTTGCGGGTGGCCGTCGAGGTCGACGGCGGCGGTGTGGCAGGCAGGGCATCGGTGGCTCTTGTCGTGGTTCCACTCCACGACTGGTTGCGCCGATGCGGGCCACTCGGCTCCGGGGTTGGCCCGGTGCCATTGACGGTGGTGGGCGGCGGCCTCTTTGGCGGCGACCTTCACGACCTGTCGTGGCGACACGAACAGGCACGTGCCGGTCCGGCAGATCGCGATGTGCCAGCGGTCGGAGAACGGTTCTACTTTGACGACGAGATGGGGCATTAGTCCTCCTGCCCGAGCCAGGCTCGGATGTGGGGGTTGAGGTGGCGGGCCAGCGCCTCGTCCACGGCGCGACCGTCGATGACGGACTGGTGGTTGTTGCGGGCGTGCACGACAAGCCGGATCACTTCGGTGAGCGCGTCGGCCATCGATCTGGTTGGGGTGCCTTCGCAGTAGTCGGCGGCGATGGCGTCGATCACCAGTCCCAGGCCGCTGACGGTCCGGCCGGGGCCGCTGACCATGACGTTGAGGCATTGCTCGTGGTAGCCGTACGCGCCGAGCCGGAGTGGGAAGTCCATCCAGCCGCGCGAGGTCATCAGCGTGATCGTGTTGGAGGGCGCGTTGTATGTGGTGGGGCCGACGATGAGGAAGCCGTACCCGAACCGGGCGTCGTAGGGAGTGATGTACTTGCGCGGGATGCGGTTGACCCGGCAGAAGTCCACCATGTCCCGTTTCAATCCGTGGATGAGGTCGGCGTCGCCGAGACCGGATCGGTCCACGTGGTCGAGACGGACGAAGGAGTAGCCTCGTTCGGCGGCTGCGCCTGCCGCCATCATGAGCTGCCTGCCGAGCGTAGGGCGTCCTTGAGTTTGGCCAGGCGGCCCGGCCCGAACCCGGCGTAGCCGAGCATCTCGTCGTTGGTGTGCTGAGCGAGGTGGCCCAGGGTGCGGATGCCGACTGCGGCCAGTGGGTTCGTGAGGTGCCAGGACACGCCGGGCAGTTGCCTGATGGGGTGCGATGCGGGGAGGTCGGTGGCCTCGACCGGTTCGGCGAGGGTGCTCATGACGGTGCTCCGTGGATCGTGATGGGCAGGGTGGTCCCGCAGCAGAGCACCGTGTGGTCGCCGCGGATCTCTGGGGTGTGGTTGTCGTGGCCGCTCTCGGCGGCTAGGTCGCCGAGCAGGTCGGCGTCGGCCTGGAGTTGGGCCCAGTCGACGTGAATCTCGTCAGGGGGCGGCCAGTAGATGCCCGCGCAGGGATCGCACGGGCATCCGGCCGGGTGCGGCGTCACAGCGGTTCCCACGCTCCGGTGTCGGCGTTGAGGTAGCGGATCTCGGCCGATCCGGTGTCCGCGGCGGCCCAGTCCTTCGGCGTGAACCAGAGCGCGCCGCCCTCCGCGCCTGGCGGGACCACGATGGTTCCCTCGTAGTCGAGCCGCCCGTCGCCGTCGTAGATCCGGAACGGTGTGCCCTGGCCTGCGCGGAGCGCGGCATGCACCTGGTCTCGCGCGGCGCGGCTACCGGATCCGCGGAGGAAAGAGCGCCCGGCGTACTGGCCATCGCAGTGGTCGACGGCGATGGCCCAGCCGTACGGCTCACGCATCGGGGCTGCCTTCCTATCTGGAGGGTAGAAGCGGCATGTGATGAGACTCGTCAAAGCGAAGCCATACAGAGTGGCGACGGTTGAGGATGCCGCCGGACCTCTGAGCTGGTCGGCGTCATACATCGGAGCGTCCTCCGATGTGCCTGATCTCGTCGCCCTGGTCGGGCAGCATGCCGAGCACGGCGCCGGAGTCCCAGCGGACGGCGACGCCGCCCATCGGTTCCACCCGGATCACCGTGCCCTGGTCGCCCGGCCGGAGCCGGGTGTAGGGGTCGGTCGTGGCGATGAACTCCACGCGGTCGCCGGGAGCGAAGTCCTTGAGGTTCATCAGGCCTCGTCCGCCACATCGAATGCTGCGACGATCATGCCGATTGCGTCGGGAGTGCTGGAACATGGGATTGCGTCGTTCAGGCGGTCGATCTCGCCGTCTGTGAGCTGCCTGCCAGCCCAGCTCTCCAGCTGGCCGCGCGTGAGGATCAGTCCGTCTACCATCACAGGTCCTCCTGGCTGATGATGATCGTGAACCGGCGGCCGGAGTAGGCGACGATCACGGTGTCGCCGCCGTTGTAGTCGAGGGCTTCGGGTGTGGGCAGCTTGTCGGAGTTGTCGGAGACGATGAGCGCTTGGAGCAGCCCGTCGTGGACCTCGGTGGCGATGTCGTCAATCGTCGGCAGATGCATGGGCGATTCCTCTGGTGTGGGGGATGCTGGCTCCGCCCTGCGGCGGAGCCAGCAGAAGATCATGCGGTGGGTGTGGGCGCTTCGCGCAAAGTGATCCGGTACGGCTTGCTGCCGAACCGGATCGGTTCGCCGTGGTTGGTGACGAGGAAGGCGTAGAGCGTTCCGCAGCTTTCGCAGAGGTTCCACCAGACCGGCTCGGAGGGGCCGATCGGGTTGGTGCCGTGGCGGAACATGCGCGCGATCGGCCGCTCGGTCTCCCAGACCGGAACGGCCAGCTGCTTTCGGGAGTAGGCGGTGTAGGCCGCGAGCGTCATCAGCTCGATCCGGGTGTCGGTGCGGACGAGGAAGACCACGGGGTTCTGCGCATCCAGCGGCAGGGCGTGGCGCGTCACCGCCGCGAACCCTGCGCCCCGGTCGCGGATACGCGGTTGCTACCGCCGATGTCGGCCTGGTCGCCGGCCGCCCGCCCAGCGCTGTAGCCGGAGGCGTTGGTCAGCGTCCGTTTCGGCGCCTTGCCGAGTTTCGGGTATCGCTTCTCGAAGGCCGTCTGGACCGCCTGTTCGCGGCTGGCCAGGACCAGCTCTGTCGAGCGGCCCGTGGTGGACGTGGTGTCGGCGGGGCGCGGTTCGCGCGTCGCGGCGCGCTCGGCTTCCAGGATGCGTTCGTAGACCCGGCTGGAGAAGCCGAGCATCCAGCCCTTCTTGAACGCGGTGGAGCTCTTGCCTTTGCTGTCGCGGGCGGTGCGTGCGCCCTTGCCCATCTGGAGCTGGAGGGAGGCGTTGAGCAGTTTGACCTGTTCCAGATCGGAGGCGTGGCCGACGATCGTCACCCGGTAGCCGTTTGGCATCTGCATGTAGACGGAGCGGCACCGCTTGGCGAGGGCGATGTTGACCAGCAGGGCGCGCCGGTCGACGCCGTAGGAGGTTCCGATGAGGATCTCGAAGGTGGTGACTTCGTCGGCGACTTGGCCGCTGTCGGCGAGGTGGGCCATCTCGACGCCGTACTTGGCCATGAGCTTCAGTGCCGCCGCCATGTAGGTGTCGGCTTCGGCCTCGAAGTTGGTCGCCTGGGCCTTGGCGAGAAGGCCCTGGATGCGCTTGAGCGTCTTGTTGGACACGTCCACGTGGACTCCGTTCGCAGGCATGGTTCGGGTGAGGGCAGGCGAGGGCTAGTCGCCAGCTTTTTCGCTTGCGTTCTCCGGGGTTGACCTGCCGGTTTACGCTTCGCGATCACTCGCATTCTCTCAAATCAGATGCGTTTTCGCAACTTATGCGAGAGTGCTCTGAGAGCTCGATAGACAGCGACTAAAGCAACCCGAAGGGAGCGGACCCGACAGGGGTCGGGGACCGTCACGGACGCTCACAGACGCATACAGATCCCTTTCCCGGTCCAGCATGCAAGCGCTTTCGCATGCTGAAGTCGGCGGTTCCGTTTGCGCAAAAACCGGAATCGTGGGATCACTTAGGGGAAGACGACTCCTGAGCCGGATGGAGAAGGCCAGCCTTATGGGAAGGGCAAAGCCGCAAGAACAGGCCGCCGACGCAGCTCCGCAGGCCGTGTTCGTCGATCCCGGCAAAGGGACCAGCACGCCGAAATCCGAACAAGCAAAACCGCTAGTGCCGCGCAGCCGCCGAGAGCTGGAAACCGCGCCCCGCCGTATCAAGCAACCCACCGAACGCGTCCGCCTCTCCGTACGAATCGAGCAGACCGTCAACGCCCGCCTCACTGCGACCTGCGCCGTCACGGGCGGCGGCCCTCAGCACGTCATCGAGGACGCCCTCAACCTCTACTTCGACGCCCTCGGCGTCCCCGAGGACCTGCCCCTCCCGCAGGGCGAAAGGGAACTGCGAGAGCGCACCCCCCGCAAACGCAGCCACGGCACCGCACACCTCGACTTGGCCCCCATCGGCGTCCGCCTGCTGCCGCTGACGGACGCGAGGTTGACTTACGCCTGCGAGAACATGGCGATGGGCCCCCAAGACATGGTCGAGACGGCACTGAACGCGTACTTCATGCGCCTGAAGATTCCGCACCATGTCGAGCCGAACTCGGTCAAGAAGGTTCTTGAGGGCGAAATCCAAGCCTGAGCAGGCCCCCGCCGCGCTCAGGCCGGATCTCCCCCAGCGAGTCAGCCAGGAGCCGGTGCCCCTCTTCGGCGGACAGCAGATCTTCCGCCGGGCGGCAGCCGTGCTCACACAGCATGACCGGGCTGTCCACCGCACCCCACAGCCGACACAGCATCGGCCTGCCTGGCGCTTCGTAGACAGAGCATTTTCCGTCCTCCAATGCCGGGCATTGGTATCCGCCCTCAAGCAGCTGCTCCAAAGCTCGCTGAGCCGTGGGGATCCGGTAGCCGGCCTCGCGGATTCGTTGGTGCTCTCGCGGGCTCATGCCGATCGGGCCGCACGATTCCTGGCACAACCCCCGGCAGCCGACATCGGGGACTTGCGCGTACAGCGCAGCCAGTCGCGCGTCTTCGAGCTCGTTCCAACGGCTCACAGTGCCTCCAGAGCATGGGGGATGAAAGGGGAAGGGTGCGAGCGGAGCACCCGCTCGCACCCGAGCAGTGCTAGCGGTTGGCGACCTGGCGGCCGGTCACGTTCACCAGCTCCTTGAAGTCAGAGCCGGGCCGGAATTTGGGTGCCCAGCTCTCCGCGACCTTGACCTCGACCCCGGTAGTGGGATTGCGGGCAGCACGGGCAGGCTTGTGGACCTGCTCGAACGAGCCGAACCCGGTGATGCTCACCTTCTCGCCGGTGGCCACGGTGTTGGCGATCACGTCGAGCACAGCGTTGACCACCTCGGCGGCCTCGTTCTTGGGCAGCTTGGCCTTCGCAGCCACGGCCGCGATGAACTCACGCTTGTTCATGATCGATCTCCTGTTTCCCTTTGCAGTGCGGACATTCTTACCGCCAGCGTTTCCGCTGGCGGACTAGTCGGCCGGTCCATCCGGCGCGACGAACTCCAGGACGTGGACCCGGCGAAGAGACAGCGGCGCCATGGGCGCATCGATCCCCCCGCCGAGCTCCAAGCGCCTCACGTCGGCCTGCGCGGCGTCGGCGAGGGCCCTGGAGAAGCCATCAGGGCTTTCAGAAAACGGCAGGTCAGGACTCCCCCCATAAAGGGTGATCTTGTGGGCGAGGACACTGCCGTAGGTGGCGATGTAGTCAGCACGGAAGCGGCGGCGCAGTGACGGCGACCACTTCGGATCGTGCTCGGTGTCCGGCAGCGCCCGGAGGTGGCCGTTGTAGATCTTCAATGCGGCCTTCGACGCCTCGTCGATCTCCGCCAGCAGGTCGGGCAGCCTGAGCTCGACCTGCCCGGCCAAGCCGCCGAGTCCGCCGAAACGCAGCAGGTAGCCGCCCCACCGATCGCGCGGCGAGTCCCCCGGACCGTATGTCGGCAGGATGCAGCCGTACGCCTTCACGATCGACACCATCGCCAAGTAGCGGGCCTTGCCGTACCCGCCGGTCTCCGGGATGGCGAGGCTGCGCCACTCGTACCACTCTTGCGCGCGTTCCTGCCGCAACCTGCGGCGCAGCGCCTCAGCCCTCTCGTCGGCGGCGGCACGTTCGTGCTCCGTCGTGCCGCGCCGCGCCAGTTCTTCCCAGGCGGCGAGCCGTGCGGCGAGCTTCGCGATCGGGTGCACGCTCGCCTCAGCCGGGGATGACGACGAGGAGAGCTCTGACCAGCGTCCCCGACGCCTTGAACGTCTCCGGCGGCAGCCGCTCGATCCAACCGGCGCGGGCCTCGACCATGCCACGGAAGGCGACGGCAGCGGTTCTCGTACTATGCGCCACTCCCGCGCTCATGACGGCGACCAAGGTCCCGCCCGGCTTGACGAACCTGAGCGCGTGGTTGACGTGCTCGATGTCCTTACCGGATCGGAACGGCGGGTTCATGATCACGGCGTCGTAGCCATCCGGGCGGAGCTTTTCGTGTCCCGGTTCGACGGTGAGGAAGTCAGCGGCCAAGACCGCCCGAGCGAAGCCAGCGTCAACCAGCTGACCCGCCATGCCCGGGTGGAACTCCACGCAGTCCACCAGCCCCCCGCGCGCCGCAGCCGCTCGCGCGATGTTCCCCGTGCCCGCCGAAGGCTCCAGCACCGTGACCCCCGCCTGAACCCCGGCATGGGCCACGAGCCGAACGGCGAGCGCCGGAGGGGTGACGAACACCTCCAGATGCGCCGACGCCGTGGTATTCACCGCGGCGACCTTCGACTTGAGCGCGGCCATCGCTTCCTGGTCCACGATCGGCGCGACCGCCACCTTCTCCCGCTGCGCCACTGGCCGACGCCTGGTGGCGGCGACGGTGACCGGCCCATCGTCGGCAGCGGCCACCTGCTGCTTGTCGTAGGCGAGCTGGTCCTCCAGCTGCGCCTTGCGGGCCAACAGCTGCTCGCGCTGCTCGCCGGTGACGGGCTGGTGGGTCTCGATGTAGTACGGCTTGCCATGGTGGTCACGGAACACCCGCTCGTAGCCGTTCAGGCGCCGCTGGATGCCGCGCAGTTCGGCCTCCGCAGTCTTGATCCGGCGGGCGGTCACACTCGGGCGGGCTGAGTAGGCGGCGGCTGAGCCGACCGCGTTCGCGCGACGTGCCGTCTCGTGCGCGAGGTCGCTCTCCTGCGCGCCGGTCTGCATCGCCCGGTCGATCTTCTCCCGATCCTTGCGGGCTCGCCGCTCGGAGGGGTGGCCGACGAGGATCGGCTGACCCATCGGGATGCCGTCCGCGATCTGGTGTGCCCTGTCGTACGCGGAAGCGGCCCGGCCGGCATGACGGTCCGCCTTGTTCGCCAACGCGTGGCGACGATCCTCCAACCGGTCGGCCTGATCGGCGAGCACCGTCGCCCGGTCGCGGTGCTCGTCGTCGATCGAGACTTCCACCTCGAACCCGGCCTCGCGCAGCTTCTCCGCACCCCGGTTGATCGTCCAGCGGTCGGCGACCCGGTCGCGGGAGTGCCGGATACCGATGGCGCGGATAGACGGGAAGTAGTGGAATCCGATCGGCTTGAGGATCTCCCAGGCCCCATCGCCCTTTCTCGTGCCCTCGACCAGCGTGCCGTCGACGTGGGTGTGCCTGATCGTGATCACAGGTCGTCCTCGTCTTCCCCCGCCGCGACGATCTCCTCGGCGAGCGTCAGAGCGGCGCCGGGGTCAACCGCAGGGCCGGAGCGCAGCGCGAACACATCGCACGTGGCGGGGCACTCCGTGGTCGTGTCGTCGGCGCTGGCCGGGGTTGTGCCGCAGAACAGGCAGGTCTCGATCGGGCGGGTCTGGCGCGCGTCGAACGTGCCGCCCTTGACGAACCAGCGCGCCTTGGGCGCGATCGTGATCTCGCCCTTCTCGCTGGCCTTCTTGTCCTCCTCGCCGTCCTCCTTCTTGCGGCCCGCGCGGCGGAAGGTGACCATGCCTTTCTCGCCGCTCTTGACGCAGCGGCCCTGGGTGAGCCAGTACTGGTAGCTGCCGCAGTGGGAGATGGGCCTGCGCTGCGCGGCCAGGAGCAACGCGTTCTGCAGCGAGTAGCCAGGTTCGTCGCTGGCGGGGTCGTGCTTGACGCCGATGCTGGCCGCCATCGCGCAGAACAGGTCCAACTCGCCGGGGTCGGCGAGGAGCAGCGCGGCGTAGTTTTCCAGCAGCGCGTTGGCCACCGCCTTGTTCTCGGCGGCCTTGTTCTTCATGTCGTCGGTGACGCGTCGGCGCTTACGCCGGGGCGTGGTCGTTCGTGCCATTGTCGGGTGAGGTCCTTTCGATAGCGGTTTCGCTTGCGGGTTGGTGCGGGCGGCTCGTGGCTGTCGAGCCGCCCGCAGTCGGTCAGGGCGTACGAAGTGGGGCCGTCTCGGAAGTCGGCGTGGCGGTTTCGGTGGCGAGGTGCGCGGGGTCGAAGCTGGGGTACCGCTCCGCGTCGGCCCGGCACAGGCCGTAACGCCAGCTGTCGACGGTGATGGCCACCTCGGCGACGTCGTCGCAGCCGGGCGCCGCGCACGGCCAGTCGGACTCCAACGGCCGGACGAGGTTCGACCAGGTGACGGGGCTCATGCGTCTACCCCGGTTATGGCCCGCAGGGCGGCAGCGGCATCCTGCCAGTTGTCCGCCTTCTCGAAGTCGTTGGAGTGGTTCGCGCAGGGTAGATCCGGGATCCCGGAGTCCTTGGCGGTCAGATCGCAGTCGACGCAGAATCCAGAGTCGCGGAACTCGGCGGCGGCCTCCTCCAGGCCGTACAGAATGTTCCGCACCAGGCCCTCGGTCAGAACGACAGGGATAGGCCGGTCGGGGTCGTAGGTGGACACGTCGATCATGGCGCTCTCCTCAGGCATCAGGCATTCATGCCAGCGTTTTCGCTTGCGGGTCTGGAGTACTCGTCCACCCAGGCCAGGCCGCCCCGGTCGAGGACGAGCTGGGCGCGGGTCACCGTGACGTAGGCGAGCATCGCGTCGGCCGCGCTGACCTTTCCGGGCTTGTCGTCGGCCGTACGCTTCGGCTCGGGGAAGTCGTCAGCGACCCGCACCCGGTGCCACTCCCGGCCCTTGCTCTTGTGCGCGGTGGACAGCACCACGTCGGCGCGGTCCTCCGTGGACAGGCCCTCGATGAGCGAGATGATCTCGTCCGGCCCGAACTGGTCGATCAGCCGCACCATGGGCTCCAGGTCGGAGCCGGACTCCTCCTGCCCGACGTAGTCCTGAACCTGGCCCCAGTTCTGAAAGGCGAACAGTTCGGGGTGCGCGCACCCAGCCCCCGCCTTCAGCTGGATCGCGGCTTCGGCCAGCGACTTGATCTGGCTTCCGCCTCCGACGATGGCCACCCGGCGGTGTGCCTCCATCTGCTCGACCGCATGTCGCAGCGTGGCCGCGTTGGTGCGGCACAGGATCGCGTCCGGGTCGGGCAGCTCGTCGAGGCGGGAGTTGATCTGGTCGAACCCGGCCAGCCGAAGGGGCGCCTCCAGGAGGTCGAGCCACTTGTTCGCTTCTTCCGCAACCGCTTCACCGAAGCGAAAACTCTGCGACAGCGTGAGGCGCACCCCGTCGAAGGAGGCCATGGCGTTAGCACTGCCGCGCCAACCGTAGATCGACTGAGCGGAGTCACCCACGATGATCTTCTGAGCGTTCCGCTGCCCCTCCACGATGGAGATGACCGGCGGGTTGGAGTCCTGCGCCTCGTCCAGAAGCACATAGTCGTAGGGCAGTCGCGGCTCGGACAGCGACCAGATCTTCAGGTAGGCGTCATGGGAGAACGGGAGCCGCCCGTCCGTCCGGCAAATGTCGGCCCACGCTGCTGCCGCGAGCGGCGGCACCACCGTGCGGAGGACGGCCATCGTGTCGTAGTCGTCCAGGCCGGTGAGACAAGGCACAGGCTGGTGGGTGATCTCGGTGTATCCGGACTGGCAGAACCGGGCGACCGTCACCATGACGACGCGGGCCAGCATCTGCGGCGAGATCAGCAGATCGTTGACGCGGACCGGCTCATTGATCTTGAGCGCTTTGGCGATGTCGAAGGCCCGCATCCGAGGGGCCTTGAGACGACGGGCGTACAGGCGGCCCACCGCGCCGAAGGCCAGGGAGTGGGCGGTCTTGCACGTGACGTCGGACGGGAACGACTTGGCCGCGTCGGCCTGGATGCTCTTGTTGTACGCAAGGTACAGGCCCTTTCTGCCGCGGGTGGTGGCGGCGCACATCTTCAGGGTGGAGCTCTTTCCCGCTCCGGCGCCAGCCTCGATCACGAGGTTCTTGCCGGTGAGGTAGGCGTCGATGACGGACTGCTGCTCGATCGTGGGGGTGGGGGCCATGGCCATCTCCTTCGGGTGGGAGCCGCTGCCCCGGCTTGCTGGGGCAGCGGCGGCGGTGTCAGGCTTGAACGGTGCGCATCGCGTCGCGGATGTTCACGCAGTACTCCAGGGCGAAGGCGATCGCCTCAGCGGCCATCTGCGGGCCCCAGTCCTGGGTGCCGAGGACCTTGATGAGGGCCTGGCGGACGTCGCCGAAGGCGTGGTCCTCGCCGGTCAGGGCCGGGTCCGCTGCCTGCTGGAGGGCGCGGAGGTTCAGCAGCAGGCAGTCGGCGAGGACTAGGGCGGGCAGTTCGTCGCCGCTGCCGAGACCCTCCGCCATCTTCTTCAGGGGGATCAAGCTGTACATCGGAGCTCCTCGGTCGGGTGAGGCCGGACCGCGCTGGCAGGACGCGGCCCGTGAGCGGTTTGGCTTGCGAATTAGTGGCCCGTGTTCCGGCAGACCGGCTGGCCCTGGCAGACGGTGACCGCGATCCCGTCGCAAGTCCGGCAGAACGAGGGCGCCCCCTCCAGCACCTCGTAGGCCGCGTCGATCGCGGCAGCGACGATCAGTTGAGCGTTACGTCCCGTCGCCGTGTCCACGGTCGCCCCCACCGCTCCAGCCGCGCTGGCGGCGGCAGCGTGGGCAGCGTCGTCCACCCGTTCGTGCAGTTCCTTCCACGTGAGGCCGTAGCTGTCGAGGGGGGCAAGCTGGGCCGCCGCCCAGGCCACGGCGTCGACGGTGTGCTCGACACTCGCTCCCGCCTCACGAGCCTCGGCGGCCTTCACAAACAGTGGGAGCGGCTCACCGTCGTGGTAGATCACCGGCGGCGGAACCCGGGTGGCGTCGTCGGCTGCCACTTCGGCCTGGAAGCACCTGCCGTTCTCTACCCAGAGAGAGCCATCGGAGCGCTGCCAGCCGTGGCTGGAGAGGACCTGGTCCCAGTCGGGGGTGGGCTGACAGAAGCAGGTGCGGGTGTCGATGACGGCGATCACTATGTCGGTGGCGTAGAGGGATTCGCTGCCTACCTCCGGCTCGTCCGTGTCGGCCTGGGTGATGACGAGCAGGTGGTTGCGGGGCAGCTTGTCCCCGTTGAGGTCTGTGAGGTAGATGTCCGCTTCGATGATGCCGGTGGCGACGTAGCGGGTGCGGGTCATGGCGTTCCTTCCGGGAAATGCCGCAGGGACCGGCGTCTGCCGGTCCCTGTTGGCGGTTTGGCTTGCGGGATGTGATCTGGTGGTGTGCGATTGAGCCGGTCAGGCGGGGTCCGTTCTGGCGGTGTTTCCGCAGCTCAGAGCATGTTTGATCTTCAGCAATACTCTCACGACGCTTGCGTTTTCGCAACCTAAGAGATCACCGTGCTGTGACCAGCTCAGACAGTCCCGAGCAGCTCTCAGACCGACCATGAGACACCAGGGGGACGGACAGAGCAGACCAACCCAAACGTCATGCAGCGACTCTCACAGACGCTCTGAATGCTCCCCAGGCCGGAGCCGCTTCACCAGCCGATACCGCGACAACTTGCCCTTCCCCTCACGCGCCAGTACTCCCTCCGCCGCCAGGACCATCACAGCTCTGCCAAACGTCGGCAACGTCGCCCCCACTCGCATCCGCAACTCGCGAGCACCGAGCATCTCACCCCGCATCTCTACCAGCGCCCGAACGATCTCCGTCTTGACGGCGTCGAGTGTCGGCTGAGCAGACATCGGCTTCAACAGCATGTACCGAGTGATCGGCCCTGCCCCCTCCCGCGCCACCACACCAAGCGACACCAGATCCCGCATCGCGCGGTTGAACGTCGGCGACGAAGCTCCAGCCGATACACGCAGTTCCCCCGCACCCAGCGACCGGCCGCCCGCGTCCGCCAGCATCTGCACCACCAGCTCTATAACCCGGTCCATCTGAGCTTTCCCGCCCAGACGAACCCGCTTGGCTCCTCCCTCGAATGTCGGGTAGATCCACAGCCATGCCTGTTCATACGAAGGCTTCTCCACCGAGACGCGCTCGATCACCTGCATCAGTAAGGAGCGACGCTCCAGCACACCCAGACTCGGCCATTCCGCCACGAGGCCGTCCATGACCTGCCGGGCCGCCCGATGCGAGATCCGAGCCTCTTCAGAATCCACCTCCAGCTGCCGAAGCGATTCCCGGAACCCCTGCTGCTCCGCGAGCAGCGCATCGCGGGTGCGCAGATACGAATCCTCTGGGATCAGGCGGCGGGTCAGCAGAATGGTCTGGTGGTCGAGATCTGCCGCCACCCGCTCCAGTTCCTTCGTCAGCCGACGCACGTCCTTCTCACGCTGCGCAGGCTCAACAGTCACGGCCGCGGCCGCAGCCTCGATCTCCGGCGCCCAACCCCGAAGGACGCCCAGCACGGCCTCGTCCACCGCGCGCAGAGGCACATGCCGCGATCCGCACACCTCCTCATCGTGGCGAGCCCTGGATCCACAGAAGAACGACGCGGACTCCTGCTTCAGGTGCATGCCACCGTCGCAGTGCCAGCAGGTGATGAACGACACGTAGTGATGGACGGAACGGACCCGGCGAATGACCTTCCCAGCTCGGAACGCCTGGTACTTCGCCCACAGCTCTGAGCTGATGAGAGCGTCATGAGCCCCAGGCCGAAAGACCTTGCGCAGGCAGCGCGAGGGCCTGCGGCAAGCACACTCCGGATCGTGGATGCGGATCAGGCCAGCGGCGAAGCCCCTGTCCATGAGCTGCAGAACGGTCTCGGCGCTCCACAGAAGACCGCCGGAGGTCCTGAAGCCCCTCCGATTCAGCTCACGGGCCAACGACGCGAAGTTCTGGTCCACGACCCACGTCTCGTACAGCTCGGCGTGCATCTCGGCCGCGCCCGACTCCATGTCCGGCTCGTAACGCTCTTCGCCGTCAGATGGGTCTCGTAGGGTGTGCGTCGGCGAGAGAGGGTGAGGCATCCGCCCGCGCCGGATGTAGCCGAAGTAGGCGCGGCCGTAGGGCGGCAGGCCCCGGGCGACCCGGTTCTGATACGCATCGGCCCACGACTCGCCAGCCCGGTCCGACTCGAAAGCGGCAATCTCCATGAGCACGCCGCGGGTCAGCTTCCCCACCGCAGTTCGCGCGTCCACCTCCTCGGTGGAGGAGATCAGCTCGCCACCGGCCGCTTCCACTCGGGCGAGGTTGAGCTGGTTCCCGGTCCGGTTCCGGCCGAACCGGGAGTACTTCCAGACGAGGATTGCCTTGGTTGTCCCCTTCTCGACCTGGGCAATCGCGTGCATGATCTTGCGCTGGAATGTCCTTCCGGACACGTCCAGGTCTTCTATCCAGCCGCCTTCCGGCCACATGCCCGGCGGGATGTAGTAACCCCGCCGGGCGGCGTAGGACTCAATGGAGTCACGCTGAATGGCTGGTGAGATTTTCTCTTCCAGCATCATCGAGACGCGGATGTACCCGATCGCCGGAATCAGGCCCGCGGCGGCCAGCGCGCCGGTTCTTGATTCGCTCATGCGTCATGCTTGCACCAACGTAAAGCGTGGGCACGAGAACCAGCGTCAGCAGCGTCGAGCTGATCAGACCGCCGATCACCACGATCGCCAGCGGCTGCGAGATGAACCCACCGGCCCCGGTCAGCCCCACCGCCATCGGCACCAGCGCGCAGATCGTCGCCACCGCCGTCATCAGGATCGGCCGCAACCGCTGACGGCCACCCTCGACGACCGCCTCGACGATGCCCATCCCCTGCTCGCGATACTGGTTGATCAGGTCGATCAGCACGATCGCGTTGGTCACGACGATGCCGATCAACATCAGCATGCCGATCAACGCGGGCACGCCCAGCGCCGTGTCGGTGGCCACCAGCAACCCCACCGCGCCGGTCGCCGCGAACGGCACCGACACCAGCAGGATCAGCGGCTGGACGAACGACCGGAACGTCGCCACCATGATCATGAACACGATCGCGATCGCCGCCAGCATCGCCATGCCGAGGTCGGAGAACGCCTCGTCCTGCTCGGCGGACGCGCCACCCATCGTGTACTTCGCGCCGCCGGTCAGCTTCAGCTCCTTCAGCTTCGCCGTCAGCGCCTGCGTCACCGAACCCAGCTCGTCGGCCGGGGCCTTCGCCGACACGGTCGCCGAACGCTCGCCCTCGATCCGTGAGATCTGCGTGGGACCGCCGACTTCCTTCACCTCCGCCACGGACGACAGCCGCACCAGGCCCGCCGCCGTCGGCAGCTTCAGCTTCTCGACCTCGGCCACGTCCTCGGGGGCGTCGCCGCCGCGCAGCACCAGGTCGGCGCTACGACCGTCCAGCGACAACTCGCCCAGCGGCGCGCCCCGGAACGCCTGCGCCACCGCCTGGCCGATCTGCGCCTCGGTCAGCCCCTTCTCCGCCGCCTTCTCCCGATCGACGTGCACCTCGACCCTGGGCGCGCTCGCCGCCAGGTTCGAGGAGACCTCCCGCAGCCCGGACACCTGGCCCATGGCGGACTCCACCGACGCGGCCGCCGTACGCAGCGCCTCGGTGTCGGGCGCCTGCACGATCACGCTGACCGAGTCGGACGAGAACGCTCCACCACCAACCCCGACCTTGACCTCGCCGACGCCTTCCAGTCCGGCGACCTGCTTGCGGATGGCGCTCTCGACGGCGGTCGCGTCCGCGTCCTCCTTGAGCGTCACCTGGAAGCTGGCGCGGTCGGCACCGCTGGCGCCGCCGCCGAACATCCCGCCGCCGCCACCGACGTTGACCTGGTACGTCCCGACGCCCTCGACCTTCTCCAGCGCCTGCTCGACCTTCTTGGCCGCCGCGTCCGTCGTCTTCAGGTCGGTACCGAGCGGCATCCGCTGCGAGACCGTCAGGGTGTCCTGGCCGGAGGCGTCCAGGAAGTTGGTCTCCAGCCGCGTCGCCAGGCCCATCGTCCCGGCGAGCACCAGCGCGCCGACGAGCAGCGTCACCCACCGGAAGCGGGTCGCGAACCGCAGCACCGGCAGGTACATGCGCTGCAGCGGGCTGCGCCGCTCCTTCGCCTCGACCTTCTCCCGCAGCGCCCGCGCCTCCTCAGGCGTCAGCTTCGGCGCCTTCAGGAACCAGTACGCCAGCACCGGCACCACCGTCAGCGACACGACCAGCGACGCCAGCAGCGCCACGGCCACCGTCACGGAGAACGGACGGAACATCTGGCCCACCATGCCGCCGACCACCGCGATCGGGGCGAACACCGCCACCGTCGTCAGCGTCGAGGCGGTCACCGCGCCGGCCACCTCACGCACCGCAGTCAGGATCGCCTGGAGTTTGGCCTCGCCGTAGGCGAGATGGCGTTTGATGTTCTCCAGCACCACGATCGAGTCGTCGACGACCCGGCCCACGGCGATCGTCAGCGCGCCGAGCGTCAGCATGTTGAGCGAGTAGTCGCCCAGCCACAGCGCGATCAGCGCGATCACCACCGACAGCGGGATGGACACCGCCGTCACCAGCGTCGAGCGTACCGACAGCAGGAACACCAGGATCACCAGGACGGCGAACGCCAGCCCCAGCAGACCCTCCGTGGTCAGGCTCGCGATCGACTCCTGCACATACGGCGCCTGGTCGAAGACGACGTTGACCGCCCGGTCCGAACCGTCGCCCAGCGCCTTGGTCAGCGCGGGCAGCTTCTCCCTGATCTCGTTGGAGATCGTCACGGCGTTGCCGTCCGACATCATCGTCACCGACACGCCGAGGCTCGTCAGGCCGTCGGTCCTGGTCAGCGTCGTCGCCTGGGCCAGGCCGCGCTCGATCGTCGCGACGTCGCCCAGCTTCACCGGCTTCGGCGCCCTGGGCGCCTGTGCCCTGGCCGAGGCGCCCGGCGGCATGCCGCCCTGGGGCGCGGCCTGCTGCTGCGGCGCGGCCGGGGTCAGGTACAGCGACTTCAGCTCGGCGATCGAGTCGACCCGCACGCCCACCTGCACCGGGAGCGACTTGCCCGCCTCGACGAGCGTCCCGGCGGGGATCGGCGTGCCGTTGGCCCGCAGCACGTCGGGGATCTGGGCGGCGCTCACGCCCTTCTTCGCCATTTTCTCCGCGTCGGCGGTGATCGTCACCACCTCGTCGCGGGTGCCGGTCACCGACGCCTCGCGTACCCCGTCGACCTCCATCAGCTCGGGAATCATGACCTGGTTGAGCTTGTCCGCCATCGCCCGCGCGTCGCCGCCGTCGCCGACGGCGAGGACCATCACCGGGATGTCGTCGGTGCTGCCCGCCCCCGCCTGCGGCTCGACGCCGTCCGGCAGCTGCGACTCGATCCGGTTGACGGCCTGCTGGATCTTGTTCAGCCCCGCCTCGATGTCGGTGCCGAAGGCGAACGACACCTGGATGGCCGCCATGCCCTCACTTGAGGTGGAGGTCAGCTTCTCGACCTCGGAGATCCCCTTGAGGGAGTCCTCGATGGGCTTGGTGACCTCCTCTTCGACGATCTCCGGCGACGCTCCCTGGTACGGCGCCACAACGGTCGCCGACGGGAACTCCAGCGAGGGGAGAAGCTGTTGTTTCAGTTGCGGGATCGTGAACGCGCCGAAGGCACTGAGCACCACCGCAACCAGGATCACGAGACTTCGGTTGGCAAGACTCAACCGAGCGAATGAGGTCATGGGGGTCCCTTTCAAGAATTCGCCCCACACTAACACTTCGCTTTGTACGAATATTTAGGGTGACCCGAGTTTCCTGATAGCCTTCTCAGGAAACGAGGGGTGAGTGTGGAGCGCGAACGCGAAGAACTGATCCAGCGGATCGTCGAAAGCCAGCGTGACCTGGGCAGAGTGTTCGCCCAACATCAATCGCTGCTCGACTCCAACCTGACGTTGCGCCAGTTGCAGGTCCTGCTGATCCTCTCCCAGTCAGGATCGGTGTCAGGACAGGACCTCTCCCAGCAACTCCACATCGGCCTCGGTACGGTCACCGGCATCGTCGATCGCCTCGTCGGCCACGGCCTCGTCAACCGCCACGAGGACCCGAACGACCGGCGCGTGCGCCGCATCCACCTCACCGAGGCCGGCGAGCAGGCCATCGGCGCGTTCAGCGAAACGGGCATGCGGCACTTCAGACTCCTGATGGAGCACCTCGACACCGGCATGCTCCGCACCATCGCCGAGATGAGCGGCCGCATCCTGGCCGTCGCCGAGAGCATCGACTTCGAGGGGTCCGAAGTGCCCAAGCCCCGCACCTTTACAAAGTAGACTCCAGGCTGCGCAGCGCGACGGGCAACACCCCCCGCGCCACCACCACCAGCGTGCCCCGCCCCAGCCCCCGACCACGGCCGGCACCGCCTCCGGGCCGCCTCGGACCGCGCGTGGCGGGCGGCCGCCGTGCCGTACCGGCTCGGGGGGTTCGAGGGACGGGTCCACCGCGCGCAGCACGTCGGCGGCGACGGTCGCGATCTCGGCGGGGGTCCGGTAGTTGACCCGCAGCCGCCGCTCGCGCCAGCGTCCCGCGAGGTGCGGGTCCAGCACCTGCGCCCAGGAGCGCGCCCCGGCGGCCGAGCCGGCCTGCGCCGGGTCGCCGACGATCGTGAGCGAGCGCGCGGGCACCCGCCGCATCCCGCAGCGTGAGCCGTCGCAGGCAACCTCCAGATCACCCTCCGGCACCCGCTGGCGCAGCCGCAGCGCCTCGGCCACCGCACGTGCCATCCCCGAATCGCCCTTCACCGCCGCCACCGGCGGCGAGAGTCGAGGGCGAGAAGGCCACCGCCGAGCATGTGATGGACCTCGGCCGGGGTCCGGCCGGCCACCACCTGCCCGCCCTGACCGTGCCCGGTGAGGCGCCGGCGCTGAAGCCGGCCCGATGACGGCTGCTAGCTTCACCGGATGTGTCTGACTATCTGAACGAACTCTTCTCCCTCGACGGCAGGCGCGCCCTGGTCACCGGGGGAAGTTCCGGCATCGGCCACGCCATGGCCGAGGCCCTCGGCCGGGCCGGTGCCGAGGTCGTCATCGTCGCCCGCCGCCGGCCCGAACTCGAAGCCGCCACCGCCCGCCTGGCCGCCCACGGCGTCACCGCGAGCTGGATCAGCGCCGACCTCGGCGAGCGCGCCGCCGTCGAGCACGTCATCGCCACGGCGGGCGAGGTGGACATCCTGGTCAACGACGCCGCCAACAACATCCGCAAGCCGATGGGCGAGCTCACCGAAGCCGACTACGAGCAGACCATCGCGGTCAACCTCACCGCCCCCTACCTTCTCGGGCAGCACCACGGCCCCCGCATGGCCGCCCGGGGGTGGGGGCGCATCATCAACGTGGGCTCGCAGCAGACCGTCAGCGCCTTCGGCGACAGCGGCGTGTACGGCGCCGCCAAGGCCGCCCTCGCCGGGCTCACCCGCTCGCAGGCCGAGGCGTGGTCGAAGCACGGCGTGTGCGTCAACACCGTCATCCCGGGCTTCGTCCTCACCCCGCTGACCGAGCCCGCGCAGGCGGTGCCGGGCCGGGTGGAGGCGCTGGCCGCCAGGCACATGGCCGGGCGCAACGGGCTGCCCGCCGACTTCGCGGGCGCCGCCGTCTTCCTCGCGGCGCCGGCCGGCGCGTTCGTCACCGGGCAGATGCTGTTCGTGGACGGCGGCTTCGCCGTCCACTGACGCCGCCGATACGGCAGCCAGCACTACCGACGACCGGCCAGGCCACAGGATGGGAACCCCGGGAGCCGATCCCTAGCGTGATGAGCACATCGTTCATCCGGACAAAGGATCACTCTTGAGCAAGAACTCCCTGCGTCGCGGCCTGCCCGTCGCGGTGGCCCAGATAGCGGCCCTGACAGCGGCCCTGACAGCGGGGCTGTCGGCGGCCCCGGCTCTCGCGGACCCGGCGACCCGGCCCGCCGACGGGGCCCGGAGCGTCGTCGCGACCCTGGAGAAGCACGCCCGTCCGCTGCGCTCCACCGTCCCCGGCGGATCCGCCCGTGATCTGCGGGCGCTGGCGGCGCTGACACGCGGCGCGAGCATCGTGGGGGTCGGCGAGGCCACACACGGCTCCAAGGAACTGTTCACCGTGCGCGAGCGGCTGTTCCGGTACCTGGTGGCCGAGGAGGGTTTCACCACCCTCGCGCTGGAGGCGACCTGGTCGGCCGGCGTCCGACTCGACGCCTACGTGCGCACCGGCGAGGGCGACCTTCGCACGATCATCGACGAGGAGTTCCAGGAGTCCTACTCGGCGTGGCGGACCCAGGAGTGGGTGGACCTGTACGAGTGGATGCGGGAGTACAACCGCACCGCCGAACGCGAACTGCGCGTGATGGGCTTCGACATCGGCGACGTCAACCCCGAACAGTACCGGCGGGTACTCGACTGGGCCGAGCGGAAGCGGCCCGACCTGCTGGCGGGGTTGCGTGAGAACTACGCCGGACTGCTGGCGCTGCCGGGCGGCACCGCCGAGCGCATGGCCGCGCTCGGCAGCCTGCCGCTGGAGCGGCGCAAGGAGCTGGCCTCGGCCGCCGAGACCGCCTATCGCCTGGTCGAGCAGGCGAAGCAGGCGGGCGCGCGGGTCAAGCAGGAGGCGCGGGTCATCGCCCAGATGGCGGGCATGTACGCCCGCGAGGGCGCGGAACTGCACCGCCACCGCGACCTCGCCATGGCGGAGAACACCATGTGGTGGAAGCGCAACACCGGTCTGAAGTCGGTGGCCGCCGCCCACAACGGGCATCTCGGCTACGTGTCGGCGTGGCCGCACCAGTACCCGGTCACGCAGGGCGCCCATCTGCGGGCGATGGCCGGGCGGGAGTACGTCGCCGTCGCCACCTCGATCCACAGCGGCGAGTTCCTGGCGAAGAACCCGGCGAAGAACGGGAAGGTGGAGGTGTTCGACACGGGCGCGCCGAAGCCGGACAGCAACGAGGCCACCCTGGACCGGGTGGGCCACCGCGACTTCTACGTGGACCTGCGGCGCGCGGGCAAGGACCCGGCGACCCGAAAGTGGCTGGCCGAGGCCCGGCCGACGTGGACGATCCCGGCGACGTACATGCCGCAGGAGTTCGACCGCCCGCTGTCACTGGGCCGGGCCTACGACATCATGCTCCACCTGAACCGGGTCACGGCCGCCACGCCGCTGTCCTGACCGATCGGCACGGCCGCCCCACGCCGCCCTCTCGCGGCCTCCGGCGAGCGGTACCCGCCTGACGCTCGCCGTGACGACGCGATCTGGGCGTCGTCACGGCGGGCCGGGGTGCGGGGAGGAGCGTCTTCCTGGAGGCCGCCCGCCCACGGCGGCGGGTGGGGGTGGGGCGGGCGGGCCGTGACGGAGGAGTGCTCTAACTCCGCCCGTACTTACGGTGGGCGGCTTGTTTGCTCACCCCGATGGCGTCGGCGATCTGCGCCCACGACAGGCCCGCGATCCTGGCGCGGCGCACCTGGACCGCCTCCATCCGCTCGATCTCGCCCCGCAGCTCGCTCGTCGCCCGCAGGGCCCGCAGCGGGTCCTCGTCCTGTGCCCGGAGCATCAGGCCCGACAGATCGTTCGTCATACCCCAACGGTAGACCAGCGGGGGCGACCGCACATGCTCAGCGGCTCTCGGTCGCGAGCTTCACGCCGAGGCCGATGAGCACCACGCCGGACACCTGCTCCAGCCGCCTGCGGACCCCCGGCCTGGCGAGGAACGCCTTGGCCCGGGAGACCGTCCAGATGACCAGCGAGAACCAGACCAGGTCGACCGCCACCCAGATCAACGCCAGCGCCACCAGCATGACCGGGACGTTCTGACCGGGCGGTACGAACTGCGGCAGGAACGACATCGCGAACACCGCCGCCTTCGGGTTGGCCATGCAGGTGCCGAGCCCGGCCAGGTAGGCGCGATGCCATCCGTCGACCGCGACGGGCTCCTCCGTCTCGGCCCGCTTCCCCCGCGCCTGCCACAGCGCCTGGGCGCCCATGACCACCAGCACCACCGCGCCGACCACCCGCATGACGTCGTAGGCGACCTGCGAGGCCAGCAGCAGCGCCGTGAGCCCGAACGCGGCCGCGAGCGCCCACAGCAGGATGCCGGTCTCGTTGCCGAGCGTGGCCGCGAAACCGGACCCGCGCCCGGCCCTGATCGTCTGCCTGAGGATGATGGCGGTGCTCACCCCGGGCACCATGGCCACGAGAACGCACCCGCCGATGAAGGCCATTAACAGGTACATGTCATCATCATCCTCCGGCTGACCGGACAATGGGAGCGGATATGCGGATAACCCGCCTCGCCACCTACCTCGTCGGCGCCGATCCGCTCCGCGTCGAGGACACCCGGCAACTGCTCACGCGAGGCGCGGCGTCTCCGAGGTACGGCGGATCGCCGCCCTGGCCGAGACGTACGCCGCCACCGTGGCCCCGCACTGCCCGCTCGGGCCGATCGGCAGTCTCGCGGAATGGTGATCGGGGAACCGGTTGTCGGAATCATCCCACTAGATCACGATATTGGCGGCGTCGGCGCACAGCCGCGCGGTCCGCCGGGCCGCCAACAGGCCGACGTGGGCAAGCATTCACCACTCTGTTAGAGGGGCGGAACGTGCATGAACTACCCACGACGCGGCGTCCACGGAGAGGTCGTGGAGGACCTCGGCCGGCGGATCGTCGGCGGCGACCCCGGCACCGGCGGACGCCTTGACCCCATCGGCCTGGCCAAACGCTACCGGGTCAGCCAGACCGTGGTCCGGGAGGTGCTGAAGACCCTGGCCGCCAAAGGGCTCGTGGACGCCCGGCCCAAACGCGGCACGTTCATCCGCCCGCGCGGCGAATGGTCCATGCTCGACCCCGACGTGCTGCGCTGGCGCTTCGCCCATCGGGGCGACGGCCACATGCTGCGCGAACTCGCCGAGGTGCGCTCGGCCGTCGAACCCGCCGGCGCCCGGCTGGCCGCGCAGCGCCGTACCCCCGAGGAGATCACCGCCATCGAGGCGGCGCTCGCCCGGATGGCGGACACGCCCGTCGGCACGGCCGCGCACCGGGAGGCCGACCTCGCCTTCCACCGGCTGCTGCTGGCGGCGGCGCACAACGAGTTGCTCGACTGCCTCATGACCGTGATCGCCTCCGCGCTGTACACACGGGGACGTTTCACACACGCCAACAGCAGGCCGCCCGGACCCTCCGGCACCCACGGGGCGGTCCTCGACGCGGTACGGCGCGGCGACCCGGACGGCGCCGAGTCCGCCATGCGCGACCTGCTCATCCAGGCGGGGCAAGACACCGGCCTGTGAGGGTCAGCCGTACATTTTGGCCAGGTTCGCGATGGTCTCCGCCATGAGGCCGCGCAGCTGGGGCGGGTCGAGGACCTCGACCCGCTCCCCCAGCCGCAGCAGCAGCCACCGAGCGTGCGTGATCGACTCGACGGCGACCGTCAGCGTGCGCCAGCCGTCCGCGTCCGGCTCGCCCGCCCCGGCGAGCGCGGCGTCCACCACGTCCCCGCCGAGGGTGTAGCGCAGCAGGTCGTCGATGCCGGGCGCCACCCGGACGACGACCTCGGCGGTGTACATGCGTTCGCGGAAGTCCTTGGCGTACCGGCACCAGAAGTCCTCCAGGTCGAAGCTCTGCGGCCGCTCGAAGACCTCGGGCAGCGTCAGCGCCGACCGGATCCGCGCCACCCGGTAGGTGCGCGGGTGCTGCCCGGCGGGCGCCGCCACCAGGTACCAGGACCCGGCCTTCAGCACCAGCCCGTACGGCTCCACCACCCGTTCGACCACCTGACGGCCCCATCGCTGGTAGGTCATCCGCAGCGGGTGCTGCCCCCACACCGCCTCCGACACCTGGCTCAGGAAGGGCACCTCGTCGGCGTCGCGGTACCAGCCGGGCACGTCCAGGTGGAAGCGCTCGCGCATGCGGGCGGCGTGGGAGCGCGGCTCGGGCGGCAGCGCGGCCAGCAGCTTCAACCCCGCGTTCGCGGCCGAGTCGCCGAGGCCGAGCGCGGCTGCCGGGCCCGGCAGCCCGGCCAGGAACAGCGACGACGCCTCCGCCGCCGTGAGGCCGTTGAGCCGGGTGCGGTAGCCGTCGAGCAGCCGGTAGCCGCCCGCCGGGCCCCGGTCGGCGTACACGGGGACGCCCGCGCCCGCCAGGGCCTCGACGTCGCGGTAGACCGTGCGCACGGAGACCTCGAGTTCGGCGGGCAGNCCAGTTCGGCCGCCGTCAGCCTGCCCCGCGTCTGGAGGAGCAGCAGGAGGGACAGGAGGCGGCCGGCGCGCATGGCAGCACTCTACGGTCCCGGCCGCTATGGCAGGTCACGAGCCTGAGCGGGTCCTGAGCAGCACCGCCGTGAGGACGGCGGCACAGGCGACGAGACCGGCCGCCACGGTGAGCGCGGTGGAGAAGCCCCCCGCCACCAGCCCGGTGGAGCCGCCGGCGTGGCCCGCGCCCGTGGCCACCTGGACCAGTACCGCCACCCCGATCGCACCGCCGATCTGCTGTACCGAGCCGAACAGGCCGGAACCGAGCCCGGCGTCGTCCGCCGTGGTGCCGGTGAGCGCCGCCGCCGTCAGGACCGGCATCGCCAGCCCGGCTCCCAGGCTGGTGACGAGCATGCCGGGCAGCACCCCGGTCACGTACGAGTCGCCCGCCGCCGCGCCGGACAGCAGCAGCAGTCCCGCGGAGGCGACCAGGAATCCCGCGACCAGGGGCGGGCGCAGCCCGACCCGGGTCATGGCGCGGGTGGAGATCCGCATGCCGGTGAGGAACCCGGCGGCGAAGGGCATGTATGCGAGCCCGGTCTGCAGCGGGCCGTACCCGAGTCCGGTCTGCAGGTGGAGCATCACCAGGAACGCCATCGCGAAGAAGGCGGCGGAGAACGGCAGGGCCACGCCGTTGGCGACGGCGCGCGTGCGGTCGGCCAGGAAGCGCAGCGGCACCAGCGGCTCGGCCACCCGCGATTCCACCACGAGGAACGCCACGGCCAGGACCCCGGAGGCGACGAGGGCCACGGCTTCTTCCTCCAGCACCCCGTACACGAGGCTGACCACGGACGCGGTGCCGAGGAGCGTCCCCGGGACATCGAGACGTGTCCGCCCGCTCGCGCGGCTCTCCGGGGTGAGCCGGGGCAGCAGGACGAGGGCGAGCGCCACGACGGGCAGGTTGACCAGGAAGATCCAGCGCCAGGACAGGAAGTCGGTCAGCACTCCGGCGATGACCAGGCCCGTGGTCCCGCCCAGGGCCGCGATGCCGCCCCAGATGCTGAGGGCCTTGGCGCGCTCCTCCACGCCGGGATACAGCAGGCTGAGCAGCGAGAGCGCGGCGGGGCTGGCCATGGCCGCGCCCGTGCCCTGGACGAACCGGCCCGCCACCAGATGCCAGGGCTCCTGGGCGAGCCCGCAGGCGAGGCTGGCCGCGCCGAACAGCGCCACCCCGATGAGGAAGACCCGGCGGCGGCCCAGCAGGTCGGCCAGCCGGCCGGACAGCAGCAGGAGCCCGCCGAAGGCCAGGAAGTAGGCGTTGACCACCCAGGCCAGTCCGGGCGGGGTGAAGCCCAGTTCCGCGCGAAGGCTCGGCAGGGCGACGCCCACCACGTTGTCGTCCAGGACCAGCATGAACTGCACGAAGCAGAGAACGACGAGCGCCGCGCCACGGCGGCGCTTCGATGAAAGAGAAGGGGAATTACGCACGTGACGACGCTATTTTCCGGTTTGTCTGGCCACAATCCGCGACGGGGCCAGACAGTATCGCGTTGAGGACATAGCCTGGAACGCATGACCCTCGACACCGCCGTGCCGCCCGGCATCGGAGTGATCATCGTCGGGCACTTCCCCTTGGCGTCCGGAGAGTGGATCCCCGCGCACGAGCACACCCACCACCAGCTCGCGTGGACGCGCAGCGGGGTCCTCAGCGTCGCCGTCGGCGACGCCTACTGGGTGCTGCCGCCCACGCGGGCGCTGTGGCTGCCCGCAGGCGTCGTCCACCGCACCGGCGCGACCCGCGACGCCGTGCTGTGCAGCCTCTACTTCGACCCCCGGCGGTGCGACCTCGACTGGACGCGGCCCACGGCCGTCGGGGTCGACGGGCTGCTCGCCCAGCTCATCGGCTACCTGTCCCGCGACGACCTGGCCGACGCCCCCCGGCTGCGGGCCGAGGCGGTGGTCCTCGACCTGCTGCGTCCGCTGCCCGCGCTGCCGATCGACGTCCCGGCCCCCTCCGACGCGCGGGTGCGGGCCGTGGCCGAGGCCCTGCTGGCCGACCCGGCCGACCCGCGCGGGCTCGACGCGCACGCACGCGCCGTCGGGGTCAGCCGCCGCACGCTGACCCGGCTGTTCGTCCAGGACACGGGGGTGAGCTTCGAGCGCTGGCGCACCCACGTACGGCTGCGCGCGGCCCTGCCGCTGCTGGCCGAAGGCAGGCCGGTGTCACAGGCGGCGCACGCCGTGGGCTACGCGAACGCCAGCGCGTTCCTCGCGGCCTTCCGCCGTACGGTGGGCACCACCCCCGGCCGCTACCTCAGCGGGTGAAAGGTCCCGCCCATGCGTTACGTTGGCGTTCATGAACGCTCCCGCCCGCAGCCTCGACCAGCGCCTCCGCGACACCGTGGAACGCCTTGAGCGCGACATCGACGCCTGGTTCGCCACCGCGGACCCGGCCGGTCTGCCGTACCTGGTGCCGCTGTCGTTCCTGTGGGACGGCCGGGCGCTGCTGGTCTCCACGTCCCGCGCCACGCCGACGGGCCGGTTCCTGGAGGCCACCGGCAGGGTGCGGGTGGCGCTCGGGCACACCCGCGACGTCGTCCTGATCGAGGCCCGGGTGAGCGACGTGACGCCCACCGCCGACATCCCGGCCGAGGTCGGCGACGCGTTCGCCGCCAAGGCGGGCTTCGACCCGCGCGGTTCGCGGGGCTACGCCTACTACCGCATCGTCCCGATCCAGGTGCAGGCCTGGCGGGAGGTGAACGAGCTCGCCGGGCGCGACCTGATGACCGACGGCGAGTGGCGCAGCGCTCCCGCGCGGTGATCCGTACGGGCTGGTCTCTCCCATGACCCCGACGGCTGTTCACCGCAGCCGGATGAGTCCGCCACGCCGATCACGAACTGCTCGTCGAGGCCGCGATCAGCGGACCCGTCAGATCGGGCCTGGTCACGGCGGGCGACGTCGAGGAACCATCTCGGCGACGGGCGCGTCCGGAGCAGTAGGGGGTGGTCAGGCGAACTGCTGCCAGGCGAGTCGGGTCACCATCGCGGCCACCACGCACAGCAGGACCACGCGGACGAACGCGGTGCCGCGCTTGAGTGCCATCCGGGCGCCGAGCTGGGCTCCGGCGATGTTGCACACGGCCATGCCGAGTCCGAGGCCCCACAGCAGGTGGCCGTCGGCGCCGAAGACCACCAGCGCGCCGACGTTGGTTCCCACATTGATGATCTTGGAGGTGGCGGAGGCGTTGACGAAGTCGAGGCCGAGGATGGTGGTGAAGGCGATGATCAGGAAGGTGCCCGTACCTGGGCCCATGATGCCGTCGTAGAAGGCGATGCCGACCCCGGTGACGGCGATCGCGGTCAGCAGCCGCGCGCGGGTGCGCAGCCGCGGGTCGGGCGTACGGCCGAGGGCCGGACGCAGTGCCACGAACGCCGCCACCCCCAGCAGCACCGCCATCACCACCGGCCGCAGCACCTCGGCGGAGATCGCCGCCGCCGCCGACGCGCCCAGCCCGGCGCTCAGCACGGCCAGCGCCCCGGCGGGCAGTGCGACCTCCCGGTCCAGTTTGGTGCTGCGGGCGTACGTCACGGCGGCCGAGGTGGTGCCGAACACCGAGGACAGCTTGTTGGTGCCCATCGCCTCGACCGGCGAGATCCCGGCCACCATGAGCGCGGGCAACTGGACCAGCCCGCCGCCTCCGACGACGGCGTCCACCCACCCTGCGACGACGGCCGCCACCAGCACCGTCACGACCAGTTCCAGCGACACGCCACTCCCCCGGAAGGCACCCGATCCCGCCATGAGCGTATAGATCGACTCAAATCCGGTTCTCGCCGGGGTAAACAGAGAACGGCACCGCGCTACGGCGGCGAGCCTCGTCACGGGCCGCTGAGGCGCCCCGCAGGAAGAGCCCCAGACCCCTCAGCGGGCGACGAGCGAGCGCTTGCGCGAGGCGTAGATGTCGTCGATCAGCCCGTACGTCCGCGCCTGCTCGGCCGTGAAGACGCGGTCGCGCTCGATGTCCCGCCGGATGTCGAGCTGTGCCCGCCCCGTGTGCCGTGCCAGGATCTCCTCCTGTTGGTCGCGCATTCGCAGGATCTCGCGCGCCTGGATCTCCAGGTCGCTCGACTGCCCGCGCGCGCCCTCGGTGGCGGGCTGGTGGAGCAGGACCCGCGCGTGCGGCAGCGCCGCCCGCTTGCCCGGCGTCCCGGCCGCCAGCAGGACCGCCGCCGCCGAGGCCGCCTCCCCGATGCACACCGTGTGGATCTGCGGCCGCACGAACTGCATGGTGTCGTAGATGGCGGCCATCGCGGTGAAGGAGCCGCCGGGCGAGTTGATGTAGAGGTTGATGTCGAGATCGGGGTCGATCGACTCCAGCGTGAGCAACTGGGCCATGATGTCGTTGGCGGCGGTGTCGTCGATGGGGGTGCCGAGGAAGATCACCCGGTCCTCGAACAACTTGTTGTACGGCGTGAGCTCCTTCACCCCGTACGACGTGCGCTCGGTGAAGGACGGAAGGATGTAGCGGCCGCTCATGGTCAGCGCACTCCGTTCGCGATGTGGTCGACGATGCCGTACTCAAGGGCCTCCTGCGCGGTGAACCAGCGGTCGCGGTCGGAGTCCTCCTGGATGCGGGACAACGGCTGACCGGTGTGCTCGGCGATGATCTCGGCCAGCCGCCGCTTGGTGTAGAGGAGGTTGTCGGCCTGGATCTGGATGTCGCTGGCCGAGCCGCCGATGCCACCGAGCGGCTGGTGCATGACCACGCGGGCGTTGGGCATGGCGAAGCGCTTGCCCGGTGTTCCGGCCGCGAGCAGCACCTGCCCCATCGAGGCGGCGAAGCCCATCGCCACCGTCGCCACATCGCAGGGGACGAACCGCATCATGTCGTAAAGGGCCAGGCCCGCGGACACGGAACCACCCGGCGAATTGATGTAAAGCGTCACGTCGGCCGCGGGGTCCTCTGCCGCCAGCAAAAGCAACTCACCGGACAGCCGATTACAGATCTCGTCGTCGACCTCCTGGCCGAGAACGAGAATGCGCTCCTTCAGCAGACGCTGTCCGAGCTGCTCCGACCACTGCTTGAGCTCCGCCATCGGGATTCCTTCCGTTGCGTGCAATTTCCTCGAAGATAAGCCCGGTGGCGCTGAATTCCGATTCTTTTCGCTCACGGAAGATTTCACTGAAGGCGCATTCCGCCGGGCGCGAATTCAACTCGACATATAATCGCCGGCGTGAGAAAGCGTCTGGCCCGCCGGTGGGTGGGCCTCATCCTGGGCGGTGCCCTACTGATGCCGTACATGATGGCGGGCGTGCTCGTCCTGGGCTGGCTGGCCGGGCAGTCCGTCAACCTGCTGCTGCCACTGCAGCTCGGGGTGTTCGCGGCCGTGCTGCCCGTGGTGGCGCTCACCGGCCTGTTCCTGCCGGTGCGGGCGCTGGAGGTGAGCGTCGCCCAGGGACTGCTCGGCGTGCCCGTCGAGACGCCGCCGCGCGAGTCGCGGCGCAGTTGGCAGGAGCGGCGGCGCACCGCCGCCTGGTTCACCCTGCATCTGGGGCTCGGCGGTCTGGTGAGCGGCTGCACGCTGGCGATCGTGCCGTTCACAGCGGCATCGCTGGTGCTGCCCTGGCGCGACCCCATGGGGCCGTTCGGGGGGTCGCCGTCCTCGCTCGGCCTGCCCTGGCCGACGTGGACGCTCAGCGGGCTCGCCCTGCTGGTCGTCCTGGTGTTCCTGGTGGGCGGCGCGGGCGCGCTGCTCGCCCCCGCCGCGCCCGCGCTGCTCGGCCCCACCCCGGCCGAACGGCTGGCAGAGGCGGAGGACCGGGCGCGGACGCTGGCCGAACGCAACCGGCTGGCCCGCGAGCTCCACGACTCGGTCGGGCACGCGCTGAGCGTCGTCACCGTGCAGGCCGCCGCCGCCGGCCGGGTGCTCGAAAGCGACCCCGCCACCGCCAGGAACGCCCTGGCCGCGATCGAGCAGTCGGCCCGCTCGGCGCTGGAGGACCTCGACCACGTGCTCGGCGTCCTGCGGGAGGAGGCGGCGGGCCGCGGGCCGCAGGCCACGCTGGCCGACCTCGGCCGCCTGGTCGAAGCCTCCGGCGCGCGGGTCGAGGCCGAGGTCGGCGACCTGTCCTCGGTCCCCGCCCTGGTCTCCCGCGAGGCTTACCGGATCGCCCAGGAGGCCCTCACCAACGCGATCAGGCACGGCGACGGCCCCGTACGGATCACCGCTGCCGTCACCGGCCCCGACCTGACCCTGGAGGTCACCAACCGCCCGGCCCCCTCTGCGGCCCCCGACATGGCCGCCCCCGGCGGCGGCAGGGGCCTGACCGGGATGCGCGAGCGGGTCCGGCTGCTGCGGGGCGACTTCGCGGCCGGTTCCGACGGCGGCGGCGGGTGGCGGGTGTCCGTCCGGTTGCCGCTACGGTCGAGCCCATGACCATCAGGATCGTGATCGCCGACGACGAGGCCCTCATCAGGACGGGCCTGCGCGTCATCGTCGGGTCCGAACCCGGTCTGGCCGTGGTGGGCGAGGCCGCCGACGGCGCCGAGGTCCTGCCCGTCGTCCGGCGCGTGCGGCCCGACGTCGTCCTCATGGACGTGCGCATGCCCGTCCTCGACGGCATCGAGGCGACCAGGCGTCTGGTCGCCCTGGACGACCCGCCGAAGGTGCTGGTGGTGACCACGTTCGAGAACGACGACCACATCTACGACGCGCTGCGCGCGGGCGCCGCCGGCTTCCTGCTCAAGCGGACCAGGCCGGACGACCTCGTCAAGGCGATCCGGCTGGTGGCCGAGGGCGAGTCGCTGCTGTTCCCCGCCGCGATCCGGGCGCTGGCCGGGGCCCGGCCCGGCGCCCGGGCCGAGGTGCCGGGCATCGGCCGCCTGACCGGCCGGGAGGGCGAGGTGCTGCGGCTGATGGCGAGGGGGCTGTCCAACGCCGAGATCGCGGCCGAACTGGTCGTCAGCGGCGAGACGGTCAAGACCCACGTCGGCAACGTGCTGACCAAGCTCGGCGCCCGCGACCGCACCCAGGCGGTGATCGCCGCCTACGAGTCGGGGTTCGTGCCGGTCAACGGCTCGCCTTGAGGATGTCGGCGGCGGGCAGACCCGAGCTCTCCGTGGCCGTCATGCCGGTGGCGGCCAGGTGGGCGTCGACGAGCCGCAGGCCGACGGCGTACCCGGCCATGTCCGGGATGCCCTTCGGCTGCGCCGAACCGTTCCGCGGCGGCGTCGCCCAGCACGTACGCGGGCGTGTTCCACATGCCCTGCAGGTCGATGTCGGCCATGATCGCGGTGTAGGCGTTCTCCAGCGCCTCGCCGGTGACCATCGCCGACCACGGCCCCATCGCCTCCGGGCCGGACAGTTCGCGCACGAACGCCTCCGCGAGCCCCTCGGAGACCACGTGGTCGCCGACGGTGACGGTGGGCGGGTCCCAGCCGACCACGTGGTGGCGCAGCCGGTGGTGCAGCTCGTGGACGGCGCAGTGGGCGATGCGGCCGAGGTTCTCCGGCGTCGGCCAGGCCATGACGTACAGCCAGCCGGGCGTTCCGCCCATGCCGAGGTAGCCGCCGGAGACGTTCATCAGGTAGGCGTCGTCCGGGTTGCCCAGGACGAACATCACCTGGGTGCCGCCGGGACCGCCGAGGTGGGCGAGCCGGTCGGCGGCCCGGGTCAGCTCGTGCTCGATCCGGCCGAGGACGTCGGCGGACTCCAGCTCCGCCAGTGCCTCCTCGTAGCGCGGGTCGTCGGCGTCGACGCGGAAGCCGCCGCCGTCGTGGTGGGTGGCGATCACGTCGCCCGCCATCTGGGCGGGGATGTCGGACCACAGCGGCGCGAGCATCTCCCGCAGTGCGTCGGGCCGCTTCTCCAGCGGCCCGCGCAGCAGCCGGCCCATGACCGACAGGGTGTCGTGAACGATGAATTCCATGAGGCCGGACGCTAGACCCTCGCGTAACCGGAGACTCAACCCTCAGATCGGGTTGTCGTCCCCGGCGTCGTCGCCGGACGTGGGTCCGGGGGTGCTGCTCTGGCCGCTCCTGCTGGGCGACGGCGAGGGCGAGGGCGTCGGCTGCCTCGGCTCGGGCGAGGCGGGCGTCGGCGGCGGGGTCGGCACCTGCACGGTCGGCGGCAGCGGCTGCCGCAGTTGCTGGCCGTCCTGTCTGCCCGCCAGCAGCACCAGGGCGATCAGCAGCCCGGCCAGCACCAGTCCCACGAGGACGGCCAGCGCGAGCAGCACCCGCCGCGTGGTCTCGGTCAGCGGCCGGGCGGGCGGCGGCGGGCCGGGCAGTGCCGGGGCCCGGTCGCCCAGCCAGTAGGGCGCGAAGTCGGGGCCCTGCGCCTGCCCGATCAGCATCCCGCCGACCAGCACCGGCGTGAGGAACCGCTCGGCCCCCGGCCGTCCCGGCTGGTACGGCACCGCCACCCACGGCGCCCGCCCGGTGTCCATGGCCAGCACCTGCGGCACGCCTGAGGCCCGCCCCAGCAACCCGCGCACGCCGGCGGGCGCGGCCTGGCGGATGCCGTTGACGAACCGGTCGCGGGCGGCCGCGTCGAAGGCCGCCCCGCGCGTCAGGACGGCCAGCGACACCTCCTGCCCGTCGTGCGCGCGGCCGAGGTAGACGAACCCGGCGGGTGCGACGAGCAGGCGGGCCTGCACGGTGAACGGCCCCAGGTGGGGCGGATCGCCATGCTGCAGCGGACTGGGCACAACGACATGAAAGCACGAGGGGCACCTGCGTGCAGGTTCGCGGCGCGTTTGGTGGAATATCCCTCATGACCGTCGCCGAAGAGCTGCCCAGCGAGATCGACCCGGCCGTCCTGCGCAAGAGCCTCGACGAGGTCAGGCGGGTGATCGTCGGCCAGGAGCACATGGTGGAGCGGCTGGTGGTGGCGCTGCTCGCGCGCGGCCACTGCCTGCTCGAAGGGGTGCCGGGCGTGGCCAAGACGCTGGCCGCGGGCACCCTGGCCGCCGTGACCGGCGGCACGTTCGCCCGCATCCAGTTCACGCCGGACCTGGTGCCCAGCGACATCGTCGGCACCCGCGTCTTCCATCCGTCGAGCGAACGTTTCGACGTGGAGCTCGGCCCGGTCTTCGTGAACTTCCTGCTGGCCGACGAGATCAACCGGGCGCCCGCCAAGGTGCAGTCGGCGCTGCTGGAGGTCATGGCCGAGCGTCAGGTGACGCTCGCGGGCGTCACCCACCCGCTGCCCCGGCCGTTCATCGTGCTGGCCACCCAGAACCCGATCGAGTCCGAGGGCGTCTATCCGCTGCCCGAGGTGCAGCGCGACCGGTTCCTGTTCCGGGTGCGGGTCCCGCATCCGAGCGCGCACGAGGAGCTTGAGATCCTGCACCGGATGAGCGTCACGCCGCCCGTCGCGGAGCGGGTGCTGGACCCCGGCACGCTGGCCGGGCTCCAGGACGCCGCCGAGCGGGTCTCCGTGCACCAACTCGTCGCCGACTACGTCGTCCGGCTGGTGATGGCCACCCGCTCCCCCGCCGAGTACGGCCTGCCGGACCTGGCCGACACGATCGAGATCGGCGTCAGCCCGCGCGCCACCCTCGGCCTGGTGGCCGCCGGGCGGGCGCTGGCGCTGCTGCGCGGGCGCGACTATCTGCTGCCCGACGACGTGCGCGACGTGGCCGTGGACGTGATGGGCCACCGGCTGATGCTCACCTTCGACGCGCTGGCCGACGGCGTCGACCCGGAGGAGATCGTGAGGCAGATCCTGCACGCCGTACCGCCGCCGCTGGTCGTCTGGAACCAGAACCGATGAGCCTGCGCAGCGGCGAGCACGCGCTGCGCCGCCTGGAGCTCACCGTCACCCGCCGGCTGGACGGCCTGCTGCACGGCGCCCACCGGGGGCTGCTGCCCGGTCCGGGCAGCGAGGCCGGAGACAGCCGCGTGTACGTGCCCGGCGAGGACGACGTGCGCCGCATGGACTGGGCCGTCACCGCCCGCACCTCCGTCCCGCACGTGCGGGACCTGGTCGCCGACCGCGAGCTGGAGACCTGGGCGCTGGCCGACCTGTCGCCCAGCATGGACTTCGGCACCGCGGACACCGACAAGCGCGACCTGGTCGTCGCCGCGATCGGCGCGATCGGCTTCCTCGCGGGCCGCCTGGGCGACCGGTTCGGCGCGCTGGTGCTGCACGACGAGTACATCCACCGGCTGCCCGCGCGCACCGGCAGACCCGCCCTGTACGGCCTGCTGAACGCCCTGCTGGAGGCCCCGCGCGGCCGGGTCGTGCCGGACGCCCCCGACCTGGCGGAGGCCGTCGACGTGCTGGCCGCCACCCGGCGGCGGCGCGGCCTGCGCCTGGTCGTCTCCGACTTCCTCGACACCCGCCCCACCCTGGACCCGCAGGCCGAACGCGAGTGGGAGCGACCGCTGCGCCGCCTGGCGGCCCGGCACGAGGTGCTGGCGGTCGAGGTGATCGACCCCCGCGAGCTCGACCTGCCCGACGTCGGACGGGTGGCGCTTGCCGACCCCGAGACCGGGAAGGTACGCGAGGTGCACCTTTCACCCCGGATCCGCCACGCGTACGCGCAGGCGGCGGCGCTGCAGCGGGAGGGCACCCGAGCCGCCCTGCGCCGCGCCGGTGCGGCGCACCTGGTGCTGCGCACCGATCGCGACTGGGTCTTCGACGTGGCCCAGTTCGTGCTGCGCCGCAGGCGGATGGCGCACCTGTCGCACCGGAGGGCGGGCTCTTGACCTTCCTGTCGCCGGGCTGGCTGTGGCTGTTCGCCCTGCTGGCCGCCCTGGCCGCCGCCTACGCCGCGGCGCAGTTCGCCCGCCGCCGCTACACCGTGCGCTTCACCAACCTGGCCCTCCTCGATCTGGTCGCGCCGAAGGGGCCGGGCTGGCGGCGGCATCTGGCGCCGCTGCTGTTCCTGCTCATGATGGGGTTGCTGGTGGTCGGCGCCGCACGGCCCGCCGACCAGGTGCGGGTGCCGCGCGAGCGGGCCACCGTCATCGTCGCGCTGGACGTGTCGCTGTCGATGGAGGCGGGCGACGTCGGTCCCAACCGGATCACCGCCGCCAAGAGCGCCGCCCAGGCGTTCGCCCGTGACCTGCCCGAGCGTTTCAACCTGGGGGTGGTCGCCTTCGCCCGCTCGGCGGGCGTGGTCATCTCGCCCACCACCGACCACCAGGCGGTCGTGACCGCGATCGGCAGCCTGACCACCAAGCCGGGCACGGCGATCGGCGAGGCGGTCTTCAACGCGCTGGACTCCATCCGCTCCTTCGACCAGCAGGCCGCCAACGACCCGCCGCCGGCCGCGATCGTCCTGCTGTCGGACGGCGACAACACCTCGGGCCGCTCGGTGCAGGAGGCGGTCGAGGCGGCCACCTCGGCCCGCGTCCCGGTCTCGACGATCGCGTACGGCACGCAGGAGGGCACCGTGACCATCGACGGCCGCGAGGTGAACGTGCCCGTGAACAAGCAGACGCTGCAGTCGCTGTCGGAGGGGACCGGCGGGCGGGCCTACGCGGCGGAGTCCGGCACCGAGTTGCGCGAGGTCTACGAGCAGATCGGCACCTCGCTGGGTTACAAGCTGTCCACCCAGGAGGTCACGCACTGGTTCGTGGTGGCGGCGGTGCTGGTCGGGGCGCTGGTCGCGGGGGCGTCGGTCTGGCTGGGTGCGCGGATCCCGTAACGTTTCACCACGTGGGGCACTACTTCTCCGAGCGGCCGGACGCAGGGCACCGGCCGGGTTCCGTCACGCTGGTCCTGCCCGACCTGCACCTGCGGCTCGAAACCGACAGCGGGGTGTTCTCCCCCGAGCGCGTCGACCTTGGCACGCGGGTCCTGCTGGAGACGGTGCCGCCGCCGCCGGCGCGGGGCGATCTGCTCGACCTGGGCTGCGGCTACGGTCCGATCGCGCTGACGATGGCGTCGCGGGCGCCGGAGGCGAGGGTGTGGGCGGTGGACGTGAACCGGCGCTCGGTGGAGCTGACCGGACGCAACGCCCAGACCGCCGGCCTGCCGGGGGTGCGGGCGGTCCACGTGGACGAGGTGCCGGACGAGGTGCGCTTCGCCGCGATCTGGTCCAACCCGGCCATCCGCATCGGCAAGCCCGCGCTGCACGCGATGCTCACCCGCTGGCTGTCGCGGCTGACCTCCGACGGCGCCGCCCACCTGGTCGTCCAGCGGCATCTCGGCTCAGACTCCCTCCAGCGCTGGCTCGGCGAGCAGGGCTGGCAGGCCACCCGGGTGGCCTCGCGGGCCGCCTACCGCATCCTGAAGGTGACACGATGAGAAGGCAACTACGGCCCACCGACGTCAAGCGGCTCAACCGCACCTGGCGGCGCGGCACCGAGCATCGGATCGCGCTGATCCTGGAGTCGGTGACCGGCCCCTTCAACGTCGGGTCGATCTTCCGCAGCGCCGCCGCGTTCGGCGTCGACACGATCTGGCTGGCGGGCAACGCCACCCCGCCCACCAACCCCAAGGCGGGCAAGACCGCGCTCGGCACCGAGCGGCTGGTCACCTGGCACGACGCGGTGCCCGCGCTCGACGCGGTCAAGGCGGCCCGCGACGAGGGCTACGCCGTACTCGCGATCGAGCTCACGCAGGACGCGCGGCCGATCTTCCGCGCCGACCTCGACCGCGACGTGTGCCTGGTCCTCGGCAGCGAGGACCACGGCTGCTCCCCCGCGCTGCTGGAGGCCGCCGACGGCGCCTGCTACATCCCGCAGGTCGGCCGGGTGGGCTCGTTCAACGTGGCCGTGGCCGCCGCCATGGCCCTGTCGGAGACGCGCCGCCAGGAATGGGCGGCGCTACCCGATTCGTGACCTTCAGGCGCATCCACCGTCCCGCTTCGGAAAGGCATACTCAGAGCCGTGCTCAGCCGTCGTTTCGCGTTCCTCGACCACCCGCTTCCGCTGGCCTTCGCCCATCGGGGCGGCGCGGCGGAGGGTGAGGAGAACACCGCCGCCGCCTTCGGCCGGGCCGTGGAACTCGGCTACGACTACCTGGAGACCGACGTCCACGCGACCTCCGACGGCGTGCTGCTGGCCTTCCACGACCACACTCTCGACCGGGTGACCGACCGTCGGGGGCGGGTGGCCGAGCAGCCCTACCGCGTCGTACGGCAGGCCCGCATCGGCGGCGTCCACGAGATCCCGCTGATGGAGGACCTTCTCGGCGACTTCCCCCGGGCCCGCTTCAACATCGACGTCAAAGAGGCGGGGGCGATCGGGCCGCTGGCCGAGGCGGTCCGCCGTACCGCCGCCCACGACCGCGTCTGCCTGACGTCCTTCTCCGACGAACGCCTCCAGCGGGCCAGGGCGGCGATGGGGCGTGAGGTCTGCTCCTCGCTCGGCCCGCGCGGCGTGGCGGCGCTGCGCGCGGCGGCCGCCACCTCCGGGTACGGGCGACTGCTGGCCGGTCTCGCCCGCTCGGGCGTGCCGTGCGCGCAGGTGCCCATCGGCTTTCGCGGGCTGCGGGTGACGACCCGGGCGCTGGTGCGCACCGCGCACGCGATCGGCATGCAGGTGCACGTGTGGACGGTCAACGACGCCGACCGCATGCAGCGCCTGCTCGACCTCGGCGTCGACGGCATCATGACCGACAACATCTCGGGCCTGCGCGAGGTCCTCGACCGGCGCGGCCTCTGGCATCCCGGCTCTATGGCCGCCTAGGAGCAGCATGACCGTCCCCACACCCCCCGCGGTCTTCGACGACTCCCCCGCCGCCCGCAAGCGCGAGCAGTGGGGCTGGTACTTCTACGACTGGGCGAACTCCGCCTTCCCCACGACCGTGCTGACGGTCTTCCTCGGGCCGTACCTCATCGACATCGCCGAACGCGCGGCGGGCACGGCGCCGTTCGTCGACGTGCTCGGCTTCGACGTGCGGCCGGGGGCGTACTTCTCCTTCGTCGTCGGCATCGCGGCGGTGCTGCAGATCGTCTTCATGCCGATCGCCGGGGCCCTCGCCGACCACACCGGGCGCAAGAAGGAGCTGCTGGGCTTCTTCGCGATGGCGGGCGCGCTCGCCACCGTGTGCTTCTGGTTCGTCGGCGACGGCCGCTACCTGCTGGGCGGCGGGCTCTTCCTGGTGGCGAACGTGAGCTTCGCATGCGCGTTCGTCATCTACAACTCGTTCCTGCCGGACATCGCCGAACCCGGCGAGCGCGACCGGGTCTCCGGCATGGGCTGGGGGTTCGGGTACCTCGGCGGCGGCCTGCTGCTGGCGGTGCACCTGGGGCTGTTCCTGGGCGCCGACTCGCTGGGCCTGGACCAGGGGACGGCGGTGCGGATCGCGCTGAGCTCGGCGGGACTGTGGTGGGGCGGGTTCACGATCATCCCCCTGCTGCGGCTGCGCAACCGGCGGACGCGGCCGCCTCGGGCCCAGTCGGCGGGTCAGGCGGTCGGCGGGTCGTTCCGGCAGCTCGGCAAGACGATCGCGGGGCTGTTCTCCTACCCGCTCACGCTGGCCTTCCTGGTCGGCTACCTGTTGTACAACGACGGCGTGCAGACGGTCATCTCGTTCTCCGCGACCTTCGCCGACAAGGAGCTCAAGCTCGGGCAGACCGTGCAGATCAGTGCGATCCTCATGGTGCAGTTCGTGGCGTTCGGCGGCGCGCTGCTGCTGAGTCACCTGGCCTCGCGGGTGGGGGCCAAGAAGGTGGTGCTCGGGGCGCTGGTCGCCTGGACGGTCGTGGTCGCGATCGCCTACTTCCTGCCCGCCGGTTCCGCCGTGGCGTTCTACGCGCTCGGTTTCGCCATCGCGATCGTCATGGGCGGCACGCAGGCGCTGTCGCGTTCGCTGTTCTCTCACGTGATCCCGAAGGGCAAGGAGGCGGAGTACTACAGCCTCTACGAGATCAGCGACAAGGGTTCGACGTTCCTGGGCTCGTTCACGCTGGGGATGGCGATCCAGATGTCGGGCAGCTACCGGCTCGGCATCATCTCGCTGATCGCCTTCTTCGTGCTCGGCGGCGCGGTCCTCGCGGCGGTCAACCTGCCCAAGGCGATCAGGGCGGCGGGCAACGAGGTGCCGGAGCGTCTCTAGCGCACTCCGGTGCGACCCCCGGGCGTCGCCCGGGGGTTTTCTCATGTCCGGCCACTTGCGGCCACGGGCTGTCAGCTTGCTGCCGCATGGACCCGTCGGGGCGGTTCCCGGCCGATACTGACCGCTTGTCAGGGTGAATCCGCATTGACATCGCCGCTCTCACGAGAGAGCATTGCTCTCGATTCAGAGCGACAGATCTATCGGAGAGCACATGTCCCCCCGTCTCACCTCCGCGACGTTCGCGGCCACCGGCGTCCTGTTCCTGCTTTACCCTCTGCTCCGGCCCTCCGGCGACGACGCGGCCGCCCTCGCCTCCACGGGCTGGGTGCTCGGCCACGTGGCCGCCATGTTGGGGTTCGTCCTGCTCGGCGTCGGGATGTTCGGCCTGCACGGGCTGCTGGGCGGGGGCGCCGCCGTACTCACCTGGGTGGGCGCGGGGCTGACGCTGCCGTACTACGGCGCCGAGACGTTCGCGCTCAACGTGGTGGCCCGTGAGGGCGCCGCCCTCACGGCGGTGGCCCAGGAGTTCAGGCTGGACCCGGTGGCGGCGACCATGTTCGCGCTCGGGCTGCTGCTGCTCGCGGCGGGCACGGTGACGGCGGCGCTGGCGATCAAGCGGTCCGGGCTGCTGTCGGCGTGGAGCGGGATGCCGCTGGCGGCGGGGTTCGCGCTCTTCCTGCCGCAGTTCTTCGCGCCGGTGTACGCGCTGCGTATCGCACACGGCGTGCTGATCGCCGCAGGGGCGCTGTGGCTGGCCGTCGAGGTGTGGCGTTCGCGTGCCGCGTGAATTTCCCGACCACTCCTGAAGGAGAGGGCGATTGGATCACCCTCCGGGTGGGAATCCCATCACGGTATCAAGCGTTAGACACCGTGGGAGACAGTCCCCCCACTTTCGGGGGCCCTGTAGGAGGCATTAAGACATGGGCGAGCGCGCGCTTCGTGGCACCCGGCTCGGGGCAACCAGCTACGAGAATGACCGTAACACGGATCTGGCCCCGCGCCAGGAGGTGTCCTACACCTGTCCCAAGGGACATCGGTTCGAGGTTCCGCTTGCCGCTGAGGCCGAGATTCCCGCGACCTGGGAGTGCCGCAACTGCGGGGCGACGGCGGTGAGGCTGGACGGCGAGCAGCCGGAGTCGAAGAAGTCCAAGCCGCCGCGGACACATTGGGACATGCTCCTGGAGCGGCGGTCCATCGAAGATCTGGAAGAGGTGCTCAACGAGAGGCTGGCGGTCCTTCGGGCACAACGCCGTAAGAGCGCCTGACAACGAGTCCACGGTGACGACCCCCGGGCCGATGGGTCCGGGGGTCTCTCGTTCTCTCTCGCGTTTCGTCCGCTTCCGAGAGAGACCCGGTCGCGGCGAAACCCCCGGTCGCAGGGGAAACCCCCCGCCTCCCCATTACGGCGAAGCCCTCCGGCCGCCACCCGCCGCCGCCCGCCGGCGGCCTCCAGGGTGACGCTCCTGCCCGTTACCCCACCCCGCCGCGACGCCGCCCGGTCGCCCGGTCCACGTCGGCCGCCGAGGCGCCTCAGCGGGTGTGGCGGCGGACTGAGCGCAGGACCTCGCGCAGGGCGTCGGCCGCCTGGCGGACGGCAGGTTCCGGGACACCGTCCAGCACCTCGCGATTGGATCGCACGGCGGCCTCCAGGGCCACCGTGGCGACCTTCAGGCCCTCCGGCGTGAGCCGTACCCACCTGCTGCGCCCGTCGCCGTCGTCCGCCGACCGCTCGACGTAGCCGGCCGCGCCGAGCCGTTGGAGCACGTTGCTGGTGCCGCCCGAGGTGAGCATCAGCGACCGGGCCAGTTCGCTGGGCTTCATCCGGTACTCCGGCCCGGTGCGGGAGAGCGCGGCCAGCACGTCGAACTCGGCGTACGTCAGCCCGAACTCGGCCAGTTCGGCCTTCAACGCCCGCTCGAACAGCATCCCGATGCGCGTCAGCCGCTTGCTGAGCTCCAGCCCGGCGATGAGGGAGGACGCCATGCCGGAGGACCTCCAGCGGGCCGCAAGCGCGTCTACCTCGTCGTGTTCCACCCGATCGAGGATACCTCCGACGAGTTTGCTTTCCCAAAAGCTTTCTGGATAGTCTTCGGCGCATGCGAATCCTGATCAAGAACGGCACCGTCATCGACACCTCCCCGTCGGTGACCGTCAGCGAGCGCACGGACGTGCTCATCGACGGGGAGCGCATCGAGGCCGTCGGCCCCAGGCTGTCGTCGGACGACTGCGCCGAGGTCGTCGACGCCACCGGGATGCTCGTCCTGCCCGGCTTCGTCGACAGCCACCGGCACACCTGGCAGGCCTCCTACCGCGCGATCGTCGCCGACGACGACCTTGAGACGTACTTCCGCGTCGTGCTCGGCGAACTCGCCCCGGCCGTCACGCCCGAGGCGGCGCGCGCGGCCAACCTGGCCGGAGCCCGTGAGTGCCTCGACTCCGGGGTGACGACGCTGCTCGACTGGACCCACCTGACGCGGACGCCCGAGCACACCGACGCCCTCGTGGAGGCCCTTCAGGCGTCCGGGATCCGGGCGGTGCTCGGCTACTGCCCGACCCCGGAGGACACCGACGCCCGCCGCGCCCGCGACGCCCACGTGGGCGGGCTGCTCACCATGGCGATCGCGGCCCTCGGGCCGGAGATCGTGGGAGAGGAGCAGGCGCTCGCGGAATGGCGGCTGGCCCGCGAACTCGACCTGCCCGTGAGCGTCCACCTGGGCATCACCAGCGCGGAGCGGACCCGGAGCACCATGGAGTTCCTGCAGGCCAACGGGCTGTTCGACCGCCCGATCACGCACATCCACGCCATCCACTACTCCGACGACGACTTCAAGCGGGTCGCCGACACCGGAGGCAGCGTGTCGGTCTCCCCGGCGGGCGAGCAGATCCTGGGCATGGGCCACCCGCCCACCGGGCGGGCGGCGGCCGCGGGAGCCCCGGTGTCGTTCAGCGCCGACACGGTGACCTGCGGCCCCGGGGACATGTTCAGCCTGATGCGCGCGGCGTACGCGCTGGAGCGGGGCCGGGGGAACGGCGCCTTCACCACCCGTGACGTGCTGCGCATGGCCACCATCGACGGCGCGCGGACGGTCGGGCTCGGCGACGTCACCGGCTCGCTGACGCCGGGCAAGCAGGCCGACCTGATCCTGCTGCGTACGGACACGCCGGGGATGTCCGGTCTGCAGGACCCGGTCGGCGGCGTCGTCCTCAACGCCGACACCAGCACGGTCGACACCGTCCTGGTGGCCGGACGCTTCCGCAAGCGCGAGGGGCGACTCCTGTGAGATCCGGCCGCTGCCGTGACGCGGGGGCACGGCAGCGGCCGAAACCGTGACGCCGAGGCGATTGGACCTCTCAGATCGCCCGGCATTGGACCTGGAAACCAGGCCATTGTGGCGGCAGAGTGCCGATCAGGGGTACGGCCCCGTCAGTGTCGTGTCGCATGGTTTTCGCCGGTCGCGGTGTGCACGCCGCTTCCCTGCGAGACCATGTGACCACACCGGCCGGGTCGTTCTCCGATGCCAGCCTCCCCCTGCAACGGAACGGAACATGCACTTCCAGCACTCGGACGAGATCTGGTCCGACTTCCCAGAACTGGTCGCCGGTGTGCTCGTCGCCACCGGGATCACCGCCGACGCGGCCGTCGAGCCCCGGCTCGAACCGTTCAACGAACGGGCCGCCGCGCGGCTCACGGCCGGGACGGAGGCCGACCTGCCCGAGATCCAGGCGTGGCGGCGGACCTTCGCCCGGATGGGGCTCAAGCCCACACGATACCGGTGCGCCTCGGAGTCGCTGCTGCGGCGTTTCCGCAAGGAGGGCGCGCTGCCCAGCATCCACCCGCTGGTCGATCTCTGCAACGCGGTGTCGCTGGCCTTCGCGATCCCGGTGGCCGCGCTGGACCTCGCCGGGGTCTCCGGCAGTCTCCAGGTCGGGTACGCCACCGGCGACGAGACGTACCTGACGCTGTCCGGCGAACCGGAGCACCCGGAGGCCGGAGAGGTGATCTTCGCCGACGCCGCCGGGCACGCGCACGCCCGGCGGTGGTCGAACCGGCAGAGCGGGCGCTCGGCCGTCCGGGAGACGACCCGTGACGTCCTGATCGTCGCCGAGGGCATGCACGCGTCGGCCGCCGAGGACGTCGCGGGCCTGACCGCCGCGCTCGCGGCCGCGATCGGGGAGGTCTGGGCCACCCCGGTGCGGACGGCGGCGCTCACCCGTACCGAGCCGCGTTTCGAGATCGCCCTCCGGACGGGAGCCGGGTGAGCTTCACGTCGCGCCCAGCGGCGGGGTCCAGGTGAAGGCCGCGCCCGCCGCGCCGATCAGCAGCGCGTCGGGCAGGACCGAGGCGACGGTGTCGCGGGCCAGCGCGGCCACCGGGTTGCGGGTCTGCATGATGTGCCCGAGCCGCCCCGAGGCGCGCGCCATGCGCTCGGTCCGAGGACGCCGGAGGGTGTCGTAGAGGCGTAGCCCCGCGTCGATCCCGGCGGGAGCGTTCTCAAGGGCGGCGGCGAGGGTCACCGCGTCCTCGATCGCCAGGCAGGCGCCCTGGCCGATGTCGGGTGTGACGGCGTGGGCCGCGTCGCCCAGCAGGACCACGCGGCCGTGGACGAAGCTCGGCAGCCGCTCGTGCAGGTAGTGGACGTCGTGGCGCAGCAGCGTCTCCTCCGGTGTGGCCGTCATGATCGCGGGGATGGGCGCGTGCCAGCGGGCGAACCGGTCGGCGAGCAGTCCGAGGTCGTGTGCGAGCGGGCTGCCTTCGGGGACGCTCTCGCAGGCGAACCAGTAGAGCCGGCCGCCGTCGATCATGCCCATGCCGAACCGGGCGCCCCTGCCCCACGTCTCCGACAGCACCGGCCGCAGGCCCAGCCGCGCGACCCGCTCGGCGGGCAGGGTGCCCCGCCAGACGGTGTACCCGGCGTACGTCGGGCCCGGGTAGGCGGGCAGCAGCGCCGTGCGGAGCGCGCTCCTGACCCCGTCCGCGGCCACCACCAGGTCGGCGGCCACGGCGACCTCGCCCTGCGGCCCCTGGAAGGTGACCGTGGCTGCGTCGGGACCGAGCGCGACCCCGGTGGCGCGGTGGCCGGTGTGCAGCGAGGCGGCGTCGAGTCCGTCCATGAGGATCCGGTGCAGTCCGGCGCGGTGGACGGCGTAGAAGGGGGTGCCGTAACGGCGCTCGAAGCGGGAGGCGGGGATGCCGGCCACCCGTCCGCCGCCGCGTAGCCGGATCTCCAGGGCCTGCTGGCGTTGCCCGTGTTCGCGCAGTGCCGTACCGAGCCCCAGATGATCCAGGGCCTTGACGGCGTTGGGCGCGACGCCCACGCCCGCGCCGACCGGCGCGACCGCGGCGGCCTGCTCATAGACCGCCACGTTCCAGCCGGTACGCCGCAGGGCCTGGGCCGCTGTCAGACCCCCGATCCCCGCGCCCACGATGACCGCTGTCCTCATTGCTGTGACCTCCGTTTTCAAGCGATCGTTTGAAACTATCGTTTGAAACGAGTGTTATAGCATGATTGTTCCGTCCAGGCAGCAGAAAGGTGACCGAGGTGGAACAGGAGAAGGCGTCCACGCGGGAGCGGCTCATCGCCTCGGCCGTCCGGCTGTTCGGCGAGAAGGGGATCGCCGCCACCTCGATGCGGGCGCTGACCGAGGCGGCGGAGGCCAACATCGCCTCGGTCAACTACCACTTCGGGTCCAAGGAGGGCCTGCTGCGCGCCGTCATCGACCAGACCATGCGCGCGGTCAACGACGAACGCCGCCGCCGCCTCGACGACCTGGAGTCGGCGGCCGGGCCGCCTTCGGTGGCCGAGCTGGTGCGCGCCTTCGTCGAACCGGCAGCGGACCTGACGGCGCACGACGGCCCGGACGGGTCCGACACCGCCAGGTTCATCGGACGGCTCATCGGCGAGCCCGATCCGAGGGTCAGGGAGATCTTCGCCGAGCAGGTCGGGCCGGTGGAGGGGCGCTATCTGGCCGCGCTGGGGCGCGCGCTGCCCGCTCTGGGAGACGAGCGCGTCCGCTTCGCCTTCACCTGCATGGTCGGGCTGCTCGGCCTGCACCAGACCGGGGCGTTCAGGACGGTCGACTGGCGGCCGCGAGACACGCCGCCCGCCCGCAGGCCGCATCCGGTCGAACGGGAGGAACTGGTCGCGTTCATCACCGGAGGGATGCTGGCGAACCTTCCGTGAGCACGCTCAGGCGCGCTCCTCACGGATGACCTCGCCGTGGACGACCTTGCCGTTGTGGGCACTGTTCTGGGCGCTGTTCTGGGCGCTGTTCTGGACACCGTCGTGCCGCTGCGGCTCGCCGGGGAAGGGCACGCCGAGGTTCGCGTACGGGGAGGCGGCGGCCATCGCCTTGACGCGGCGGGTGAAGAACCACGAGCCGAGCCTGCGCATGACCGGGCGGGTGAACGGCAGGATGCACAGGAACCCGAACACGTCGGTGATGAAGCCGGGGGTCAGCAGGAGGGCGCCGCCGACGAGGATGAGACCGCCGTCGGCGAGTTCGCGATCGGGCATGCGTCCGGACTGGAGCGCGTCCTGCAGGCTCCGCCAGGCGCGGCGGCCCTCGCGGCGCATCAGCCAGGCGCCCAGCAGGCTGCCGACGATCAGCAGCGCCACGGTGCTCCAGCCGCCGATGACCGAGCCGATCTGGATCAGCAGCCAGATCTCCAGCACGGGCACGATCAGAAAGCCCAGAAAGAGCGCAAGGCGCAGCATCTTTTCCTCATTCGCGCGGCAGACCCGGTACAGACGGTACAACGCGCGATCGCCCGCATCCGTTCCGCCCCGCCGCGCCGTACCCGCCGTGAACGTCCCTTCAGGACCGTCCGTCACGGCCCGCCACACCCACCGCCACCCGCCACCGCGCCCCGACACGCTCCTCCCCGCACCCCGCCCTCTTGACCGATAATCCGGTGGATACCGCCGACCCGTCCCGGATACCTTGACCCCAGCCCCACACGAACTCGACGAGCGGACACCGAAGGACAGCGCACGATGCGTCGTCCTCGGCGGGATCCCGGAGGCCGTGCGGCGAGTGGCGGGTGGGGCGGCGGCGTGACTTGGGAGGTCAGTGGCGGCGGAAGCGGCCGGGGAGGCCGGTCACGCCCCACAGGCTCACCCGCCACAGCGCCTCGGTGAACACCTTGCCGCTCATCTTGCTGGTGCCGTGCACCCGTTCGACGAACGTGATCGGCACCTCCACCACCCGCAGGCCGTTGCCGACCGTGCGGCGCGTGAGGTCCACCTGGAAGCAGTAGCCCTGCGAGTTCACCTCGGCCAGCCCGATCTTCTCCAGGGTCGCCGCGCGGTAGGCCCGAAAGCCCGCCGTCGCGTCGCGCACCCCGAGGCCCAGCATGACCCGCGTGTAGATGTTGGCCCCGCGCGACAGGAACTCCCGGCGCGCAGGCCAGTTGACGACCTTGCCGCCCGGCACCCAGCGGGAGCCGATCGCGAGGTCGGCCCCCTCGCCGACCGCCTCCAGCAGCTTGGGAAGCTCCTCCGGCCGGTGGGAGCCGTCGGCGTCGATCTCGACGAGCACGTCGAACCCCTCGGCCAGTCCCCACCGGAACCCCGCGATGTAGGCCGACCCGAGCCCCTCCTTCCCGGGCCGGTGCAGCACGTGCACGTGGTCGTCGGCGGCGGCCAGGTCGTCGGCGACCGCGCCGGTGCCGTCGGGGCTGTTGTCGTCGGCCACCAGCACATGGGCCTCGGGGACGGCGGCGCGCAGGCGCTCGACGATCAGCGGGAGGTTCTCACGCTCGTTGTAGGTGGGCACGATGACGAGTACCCGGCCAAGCGTCTCCATGGTCAGTCCGTTACCTCATCCGTCGTCCGGCGCCTGCCGCGCCACAGTGCGATGCCGACCGCCGCCGCGCCCGCCAGCATGAGCGCCCATTCCGGAGCCGCCCCCACCGTCGTGGCGAGCGTGGTCGCGGTGCGCACGGGCACGGTGGCCACCGTCATGTCGGCGACCTGCTCGCGAGTCTGCCAGGAGACCCTACCCTCCGGCGTGACGTATGCGGAGATTCCCGTGGTCGCGGCGGTCACCACGGCCCGGTTGTGCTCGACGGCGCGCAGCTTGGACATCGCCAGTTGCTGCGCGGGCAGGTCCGTCATCGCCCAGGTGGCGTTGTTGGTCTGCACGACGAGCGGGGTGCCCCCGGCACGGACGGTCTCGCGGACGGTCTCGTCGAAGGCGACCTCGTAGCAGTTGACGGCGCCGATGGTCACCGGCCCCATCCGCAGGTCGCCGGGTTTGTCGCCGGGGACGGACTGCCGCCCGACCAGCCGGGCCCGCTCGAACAGCGCGAGGAAGACGTCCTTGAACGGCGTGTACTCCCCGAACGGCACGAGTTGCTGCTTGTCGTAATAGGCGCCGGGGCCGGTGACCGGGTCCCACACGAGGCTGCGGGTGGCGCGGTGCTCGTCGCCGATGGAGACGACGGCGCCGACGAGCGTGGGGACGCCGACGTCCTTGACGGACTCGTCGATGACCGAGCGGGCGAACTCGTTGCGGTAGGGGTCGATGTCGGTGGAGTTCTCCGGCAGGACGACCAGGTCGGGCTTGGGCAGCCTGCCCTCGCGGACGGCGGCGGCCAGGAGCTTGGTCTGGTTGGCGTGGTTGCGCAGGACGATGGCGGGCTCGTCGCCGAAGGCGTAGATGCCCCGGCCGGGGACGTTGCCCTGGACGATGCCGACGTTGACCGTGCGGCCCTCGTCGCCCGGTTCGGGCACGGCGAAGCCGGCCAGCGGGACCAGCAGGGCGAGCACGAGCGGCGCCGCCTTGGCGGTCCGGCCGGGGGCCGCCAGGGGCGCGCGCAGGCGGTCGCGGGTGAGCCTGTCGCGCAGCGCGGGCAGCAGGCGCAGGGCGGCGCAGGCGAGCAGGGTGCCGCACAGGACGGTCGCGAAGCTCACCAGGGGCGCGCCGCCGAGCGCGGCGAGCGGGGTGAACGGCGACTCGCCCTGGCTGAAGGCGACGCGCGCCCAGGGGAAGCCGAGGGAGGGCAGGTTGCCGCGCCCCCACTCCATGGCCACCCACAGGGCGGCGGTCCACAGCGGCCACCAGGGCAGGCGCAGGGCGAGAGAGGCGAAGGCGGCCCAGGCGGCGTAGAAGAGCGCCTCGACGCCGACGAGGGCGAGCCAGCCGTCGTAGCCGATGGGCTGCACCCAGGCGAGGGTCGGCAGGAGGAAGCCGAGGGCTGCGACGTAGCCGATCCAGAAGGCGCGGCGGGGACGGGCGCCGTACACCGAAAGCAGGATCAGGGCGCCGCCGGCGGGGGCGAACCACCACCAGTCGAGCGGCGGGAAGGCCAGGAACAGCGCGACGCCGCCGAGGACGGCGGCGGGCAGCCGGACGAGGAGCGGGGACCGGCTCGCCGCGGCCCGGGGCGGCCGGGCGGGCGCGGCCGGCACGGGGCCCGTAATCTCCTGCACCACGCCGCGGTCTCCTCGTTGTCGTACACCGTTTCCCGTACGGTACCGCCCCATCGGCCGTCCTCACCCCGTCCGGGCCGATCGCCGCGCCGGTCCGGCCCCATGCGCGCGTCAAGATCTGTCGATCGCCCTCACGGCCCGGCCCCCTTGCCCCACCCGCCGCCGTGCCGTGACGGCCTCCAGGGGCACGCTCCGCCCCGTTCTCCGCCCCGCCGTGACGACTCCGCCCTTGACCGGGGCGGGCTCGGCCGCGCGATCGGGTGACCGGGCGGCGTCGCGGCGGGACGGCGGGGCGGGGCCTGGCGCCGGGGAGGCCGGGAGGGGGCGCGGCGGGCGGCGTGGGCGGCGGCCCTGCCGTGACAGATGTGTGTGAGAGAGGGGACGCACCTGCGGTGATCCCGGCGCGGGCGGGAGTGCCGATCGCGCCGGGATCGCCGCGCAGGCCATCCTGGTGCACGGGAGCGGGAAGAGGGCCCGGAAACCCTTCGGACCGGACCCGTCTCGTCGGCGGCGAGCGCGGAATTCCGTTGTCTACTGGGCTACCGGGCCCGTCCCGGGTCCAACCCCCCGCCCGGTTGGGGTGCCCCGACTCGACGGACCGACGGCCCTGCACCTGGCTGTGTGGACGGAGTCGTGCGTGTTCAGTCACGCTCCGTCACGGACGCAGGATCCGTCGATGTCAGAGACGGCCAACCGGCCAAGTCCCGTGCTGGACTGCGCAGCAAACTACCGACTCCAACTCAGATGTCAACCGTGTCCCGATCAGCGGAAACATCAAGTTTTCGCAGGTAGGACATGCTCCGCCTGCCGCATTAAAGCCCATTTGTCAGCTCATGCCCGCGCGGGTGCAAGCGCCGGAGCGCCTTGTCCAGCGGGGCTTCGTGAACAACACCGAGTCGTTGCGTGGCCCGGGTCAGCGCCACGTACAGGTCGCTGGATCCGCGCGGCGACTGGCTCGCGATGAGCTCCGGCTCGGCGACGATCACCGAGTCGAACTCCAGCCCCTTGGCGTCGGTGACCCCCATCACGGTCACGGGCGCGTCCAGGGCGGCCGCTCCGCCGCCGACGACGGTGCCGGGCACCTCGGCGGCCACCTCCGCCCCGATCCGCTCCAGGGACGCCTCCGGGGCCACCACGACGACCTTGCCGCCCTCGCCGGCCTCGGCCTTGACCAGCTCCGGCAGTCGCGACAGCGGAGCCGACCAGGGCACCGCGCCGCTCTCGCGCACCGACGTCGGTGCCTTCAGCGCAGGGTCGATGTCGGCCAGCACGTCGGCGGCGACCGCCATCAGCTCGACCGGGGTGCGGTAGTTGACGGTGAGGTGCTCCTGGCGCCAGCGGCCGGCGACGAAGGGGTCGAGGACCTCGGCCCACGAGCGCGCCCCCGCCGAGGACCCGGTCTGGGCGATGTCGCCGACGATCGTCATCGACCGGGTCGGGATCCGCCGCATCACGGTCCGCCAGGCCATGGGCGACAGTTCCTGGGCCTCGTCCACGATGACGTGGCCGTAGGCCCAGCCCCGGTCGGCGGCGGCGCGCTCGGCCGTGGTGAGGTACGGCCCGCCGCCGCGCTGGCGCTCGGCCAGCCGCTCGGCCTCCATCACGTCGGACAGGCCGGTGAGTTCGAGGACCTCGCGGGCGTAGGCGAGTTCGGCCTCGCGCTCGTGCTCCTCGGCCGCGCGGGCGGCGGCGAGTTCCTCCTCCGCCTGGGCGGCGCTGGCGCGCAGCACCTTCTCGTCGATCTCGCCGAGGAGTTCGGCGGCCTCGTCGAGCAGGGGGACGTCGGACTCGGTCCACTCGCCGCCCTCGCGGCGCAGCAGATCGCGCTCGCGGGGGGTGAGCATCGCGGCGGCGTACCCGAGTCGCTCGGCCGAGCCGTACAGGCCGAGCAGGAGGCGCTGCGGGGTGAGGTAGGGCCAGAAGCGGTTGAGCGCGTTGCGCACGACCGGCTCGGTGCGCAGGTCCTCGCGCAGGTCGGCGAGTTCGTCGTCGTCGATCAGCCCTCTGCCGATCTTCTTGGCGGACTGGCGGGCCAGCGCGTTGAGCAGCGAGCGCACGAAGACCGCGCGGGCGGCGTTGTGCGGGCGGCGCGAGCGGATCGCCTTGTTGCGGGCGGCGTCGAGCATGCCGGGCTCGATGGTGAGCGTGTACCTGCCGAGCGGCAGCTGGACGGCCTTGCGCGGGACGCGCTGCCGGTCGCGGACCGCGCGGGCGATCACCTCGGCCATGCGGGCGTCGCCCTTGACGGCGGCGACCTCAGGCCGGTCGCGGCGGGTCGCGGTGAGGCCCGGGTAGAGCTCGCCGACGGTGGACAGCAGCACGTCGGTCTCACCGAGCGAGGGCAGCACCTGCTCGATGTACCTCAGGAAGGTGAGGTTGGGGCCGAGGATCAGCACGCCGCGCCGTTCGAGGCGCTCGCGGTGCGTGTAGAGGAGGTAGGCGGCGCGGTGGAGGGCGACGACCGTCTTGCCGGTGCCGGGGCCGCCCTGGACCACGAGGACGCCGTTCAGGTCGCCCCTGATGACGCGGTCCTGCTCGGCCTGGATGGTGGCCACGATGTCGCGCATGCGGCCGGTGCGCTTCTCGCCGAGCGCGGCCAGCAGGGCGGCCTCGCCGTTCAGGGTGGCGAGGTCGGCGTCGCTCATCGCGTCGAGGTCGAGCAGGTCGTCGTCCACCCCGACGACGCTGCGTCCGCGTGTCTGCAGGTGGCGGCGCCGGGTGACGCCCATGGGGGCGGTCGCGGTGGCCCGGTAGAAGGGCTGGGCGACGGGTGCGCGCCAGTCGATGAGCAGGCGTTCCTGCTCGTCGTCCGTGAGCCCGAGCTTGCCGATGTAGAGGCGGCCCTCCTCCAGGTGGTCGAGGCGGCCGAAGACCAGCCCTCGCTCGACGGCCCACAACCGGGCCAGGCGATTGGCGTACATGTCGGCGAAGGTGTCACGTTCGGAGCGGTTCTGCATGGTGCCGACCGCGCCGGTGGCGAGCACCTCCTTCAGCTGACTCTGGGTGCGCTCCCGCAGGACGTCGAGGCGGTCGTAGAGCCGGGTGACGTACTGCTGCTCCTTGGCCAGTTCGGTTTGACGCGCGGCCGTCGGACCACTAGTGTTTGTGGTGTTAATGGGACACTCCGGGCCATTCTGCTAGTTGTTACGACAAATCACGACCCTAGCATGCCCGTCGAGACACCCAGGGTTCTTCAGCGCTCCAGCCTTTCATCAAGACGGTCACGTCTTGATTTCACCCCTTGACCGATACTGCCAGTTCTCCATACGTTCTCATCGAGTTAGGAAAGTTTCCTAACTCCGATGAATGGAGCTGTCGTGAGCAGTCCGACACCGGGCACTCCCAGCCTGCTGCGCGCGATCAACGATCGCGCCGCCCTGCAGGCCCTCCTGGAGCGCGGGCCGCTGACCCGCCCCGAGATCGGCACGCTCACCGGCCTGTCCAAGCCCACCGCCTCCCAGTTGCTCTCCCGGCTCCAGAACGCCGGACTCGTCGTCCCCGACGGCATCAGGGAGGGACTGCCCGGCCGTACGGCGGAGGTCTACCGGATCAACCCGGCCGCCGCCTACGTCGGCGCGCTCGACGTCACCCCCGATCGCATCGAGGCCCGCGTCGCCGACATCACCGGCACCGTCGTCGGCGAGCACACCCTGCACACCCCGCGCCGCCCCGGCGACGACCTCGTCGACCGCCTGCGCGCCGCCCTGGAGGGCGCCAAGTCGCCGGGCTCGCTGCGCCACGTCGTCATCGGCGTCCAGGCGGCCGTCGACCCGACGACGGGCACGATCGGCTACGCCACCGCCAAGGACACCCCCGGCTGGCAGACCCCCGGTGTGGTCTCCGCCCTGCGGGACGGTCTCGGCATCCCCGTGGCCGTCGAGAACAACGTCAACCTGGTGGCCCAGGCCGAGCAGGCCCACGGCGTGGCCAAGGGGCACGGCGACTTCGTGCTGCTGTGGGCCGACGAGGGCATCGGCTCGGCCATCGTCCTCGGCGGCCGCATGCACCGCGGCGCCACCGGCGGGGCCGGAGAGGTCGGCTACATGCCGACGCCCGGCGCGCCCACCGCCCGCGAGGCCGGCCGCTACGCCAACCACGGCTACCAGGCCCTCACGGGCGGCCCCGCCGTCCACAGACTGCTGCGCTCGTACGGCGTGCGCGGCTCAGACTTCCGCCAGTCCATCGCCAACGCGGTGCGGTCGGCGGAGGGCACCGGGCAACGGGCCGACGACGCCAGGGCGGGGCTGCGCGACATCGCGGCCCGGCTGGCCGTCGGCCTGGCCGCCATCACCTCGGTGATCGACCCGGGGCTCATCGTGCTGACCGGCGGCCTCGTGCTGACCGGCGGCGAACTCCTGCGCGAACTCGTCGAACACGAACTCCACGCGCTGACCATCCCGCGGCCTGCGCTGCGTCTGTCGACCGTCGAGGGCAACCCAGTCCTGGCCGGCGCGCTCGACCTCGCCCTCGACACTGCCCGTGACGAGGTCTTCAGCAGTACGGTACCAACGCCATGAGGAGGCACCCCCCGTGCGCTTCATACCACTCGCGGTGGCCGGGCTTAGCGCCCTGGTCCTGACAGCTTGTACCACGGGCAAGGAAGCCGGGCCCAGTCTCGGCGCTCCCAAGCCCTCCGGCGCCTCCTCGCAGGCGCTGCCCCCCGCCACACTCGAACTGTGGCACGGTTTCTCCACGGACGCCGAGGTCAAGGCATTCGAGGACGCCATCGCCGGATTCAACAAGAAGTTCCCCCAGATCAAGGTCAATGCCAAGAAGGGCATCCAGGACGACCAGATCACCGCCGCGATCCGAGGCGGCAAGGCGCCCGACGTGGCGGCCTCGTTCACCACCGACAACGTGGCCCAGTGGTGCAGTTCCGGCGCCTTCCAGGACCTCACACCGGTGATCAAGAGCGACGGCATCGACCTGACGGTGCTGCCGGCGGCCTCGCGCTCCTACACCGAGTTCCAGGGCAAGCGGTGCATGATGCCGCTGCTGGCCGACGCCTACGGCATGTTCTACAACAAGGCCCTCATGAAGGGCGAGCAGCCGCCGAAGACGCTGTCGGAGCTGACCGAGCTCACCAAGAAGCTGACCGTCCGCGACGCCGACGGCAACATCAAGGTGGCCGGTTTCATGCCGAGCACCCAGTACTACGAGAACTCGCCGTCGCACCTCGGCCCTATGACGGGCGCCAAGTGGTACAACGAGGACGGCACCTCGGCGATCGGCTCCGACCCCGCGTGGAAGGAGCTGCTCACCTGGCAGAAGGACCTCGTCGACTGGTTCGGCTACGAGAAGCTGGAGAAGTTCCGCAAGAGCCTGGGTGACGAGTGGGGCGCCGAGCACCCGTTCTTCGAGGGCAAGGTGGCCATGGTGCTCGACGGCGAGTGGCGCACCGCCATGATCGCCAACGACCCGGAGGCCAAGTCCCTCGACTACGGCACCGCTCCCCTGCCGGTCTCCGACACCAAGCCGGACCTGTTCGGCAGCGGCTTCACCGCCGGCAGCGTGATCGGTGTGCCGAGAGGCGCCAAGAACCCGCAGCACGCCTGGGAGCTGGTCAAGCACCTGACGACCGACACCGAATCGCTGGTGACGCTGTCGAACGCGCTGCGCAACGTGCCGACGACCAAGGCCGCGGCCGAGTCGCCGAACCTCTCCGACGACGAGAAGTTCAAGACCTTCCTCGACATCTTCTCCCACCCGAAGACCTCGACGCTGCCCGCCAACATCAACAGCGTCTTCAACCAGGACGTCTTCTCCACGTTCCTCATCCAGTGGGAGAAGGGCGCGGTCAAGGACCTCGACGCCGGGCTGAAAGACGTCGACAAGCGCATCAACGACAAGATGAAGCTCTCCGGAGGCTGATCCTTCATGGCCTCCCCCGTCCACGCTGCGCCGAAGCCCTCGCGGTGGCGGCGCAGCGAGGGCCTGCGGGCCCTGGTGTGGATGTCGCCGTTCCTCGTCGGGTTGATGGTCTTCCTCATCTACCCGCTCATCGCGACGGTGTACTACTCCTTCCACCGCTACGACCTGTTCACCCTCGAGTTCATCGGCCTCGACAACTACGCCTACGTCCTCAAGGACGAGCGGGTGTGGCAGTCGGCGACGAACACGCTCTGGCTCGTGGTGTTCATGGTCCCGGCCCAGTTGCTGTTCGCGCTGGGCCTCGCCCTGCTGCTCACCAAGATCAAGACCGGGGCGGCGATCTTCCGGACGATCTTCTTCCTGCCGTCCCTGATCCCGCTCGTCGCCGGCACGGTCGCCTTCGTCTTCCTGCTCAACCCCGGCACCGGCGCGGTCAACCAGGTGCTCGCGGCCGTGGGCATCACGGGTCCCGACTGGTTCGGCGACCCGGCCTGGTCCAAGCCTAGCCTCACCATGCTGGCGATGTGGGGCGTCGGCAACACCATGATGATCTTCCTGGCGGCGCTGCTGGACGTGCCCAAGCACCTGTACGAGGCCGCCTCCATCGACGGCGCCGGGGCCTTCCGCCAGTTCCGGAGCATCACCCTGCCGATGATCTCGCCGGTGCTGATGTTCTCGACGATCACCGGCGTCATCTACGCCCTGCAGTACTTCACGCAGGCGATGATCGCCTCCCGGGTGGCCTCCGGCTCGACCGACTCGGCCGGCAGCGTCTTCACTCCCGGGTACCCGGACGGATCCCTGCTCACGCTGCCGCAGCACCTGTTCCAGTCGGGCTTTCGCGACTGGTCGATGGGCATGGCCTCCGTCCACGCGCTGATGCTGTTCGTGGCGGCGATGGTGTTCACGCTGATCCTGCTGCGCCAGTTCCGTTTCGCCGAGGAGGCCCGATGAGCACGACGATCACGGCGCCACCCGCGACCGCCCCCGCCAGGCGCGGGGGGACCTCCCCGCGGGACTCACGCAGGCGCAAGACGCTGATGTGGATCGCCACGCACTCCATCGCCATCGCGCTGGCCATCATGTTCATCGCCCCGATCTTCTTCGTGGCGCTGACCTCTCTGATGACCGACGACCAGGCGCTGACCAGCGAGTTGTGGCCGCAGTCCTGGCACTTCGAGAACTTCGCCGACGTGTTCGCCAAGTCCAAGCTGCTGCAGTGGACGCTCAACACGTTCATCTACGCGGGCCTGGCGACGCTGTTCATGCTGTTGTCGTCGGTCCCGGTGGCCTACGCGCTAGCGCGTTTCCGCTTCCGGGGCCGCAAGGCGACACTGCTGCTCGTCATCACCTGGATGATGCTGCCGCCGCAGGTCGTGGCGGTGCCGGTGTTCATCATCTGGGCGCGGTTCGACCTGACGGGCTCGCTGTGGCCGCTGATCCTGCCGCTGCTGCTCGGCGACGTCTACTCGATCTTCCTGCTCCGGCAGTTCCTGGTCACGATCCCGCGCGACTACACCGACGCGGCGAAGGTGGACGGCTGCTCCGACTTCAAGACGCTGATCAGGGTGATCCTGCCGATGGCCCGCCCGGCCATCGCGGCGGTGGCGCTGTTCTCGTTCTTCTACTGCTGGAACGACTACTACGGCCCGCTCATGTACACCGACCCCGGTGACCAGGGCACCTGGACGCTGTCGCTGGGCCTTGCCACCTTCAAGGCCTTCCACAGCGTGGCGTGGAACCTCACCATGGCCGCCACCCTCCTGGTGACGGCGCCGGTGATCGTGGTGTTCTTCTTCGCGCAACGGGTCTTCATCGAGGGCGTGACCCTGACAGGGGTGAAGGGTTGAGCGAGCCGCTGGTGCTCGCCGTCGACGGCGGCAACAGCAAGACCGACCTCGCTCTGGTCGACGCCGGCGGCCGGGTGCTCGCCACCCGGCGCGCCGGGCCGTTCGAACCCCAGTCCGACGGCGTGGGCGCCGCCGTCGAGATGGTCCGCCGGGCCGCCGAGCAGTCCGGCATGCTCGGCGCCGAGCACGTGGTCGCCTACGTCGCGGGCGCCGACCTGCCGGTCGAGGAGGAGGCGCTGGCCACCGAGTTCGCGGCCAGGGGGCTCGGCGCCGACGTGGTCGTGCGCAACGACACCTTCGCCCTGCTGCGCGCCGGCGCGTCGCGGCCCTGGGGCGTGGCCGTGGTGTGCGGCACGGGCATCAACGCGGTGGGGGTCTCCCCCACCGGCGCGCTCGCGCGCTTCCCCGCCCTGGGCCGCCTGTCCGGCGACTGGGGCGGCGGCCAGGACCTCGCCGACGAGATGCTGTGGTCGGCGGTGCGGGCGGAGGACGGCCGAGGCCCCGCGACCGCCCTCTCCCGGGCGGTCACCGAGCACTTCGGCACCGCCACCGTCGAGGAGGTCGTCCTCGGCCTGCAGTACGGCGGCCTCGACCCCGCGTCGCTGCACCGGCTGTCCACCCGGCTGTTCGCGGTCGCGGGCGCGGGCGACGCCGTGGCGCTCGCGCTGGTGTGCCGCCTGGCCGCCGAGATCGCGGTGATGGCCGAGGTCTGCCTGCGGCGGCTGGAACTGCTGGAGACGCCCGCCGAGGTGGTGCTGGGCGGCGGGGTGGTGGCCGCCCGCGACCCGCTGCTGACCCGGCTGCTGGATGCCGAACTCGCCGTCCGGGCGCCGAAGGCGCGGCCGGTGATCTCCGACGTACGGCCCATCGTGGGCGCCGCGCTCGGCGGCCTTGACCGGATGGGCGCCCCCGAGGCCGCCAAGGAGCGCCTGCGGGCCTACTACGCGGCGCTCAGGGACTGACGTCCGGTTCGGGCGGCCGATGCTCGTACGGCGTGCTCAGCACGACCGTGGTGCGGGTGGAGACGTTGGCCGCCGCGCGGATCTTCTGCAGCAGATCCTCCAGCGCGTACGGCGAGGCGACCCGCACCTTCAGGATGTAGCTCTCGTCACCGGCGACGCTGTGGCACGCCTCGATCTCCACGAGGTGCGCCAGGCGTTCGGGGGCGTCGTCCGGCGCGGCCGGGTCGATGGGCTTGATGGACACGAACGCGGTGAGCGGCAGCCCGATGGCGTCGTGGTCGATGACCGCGGCGTAGCCGCGCACGATGCCGCGCTTCTCCAGGCGGCGGACCCGCTGGTGCACGGCGGAGACCGACAACCCGGTCTCCTTGGCCAGGTCGGTGAAGCTCATGCGGCCGTCCCTGGCCAGCAGCGTGACGATCCGGCGGTCGATCTCCTCCATCGGTCAAAGGTAGCCGGTCTCGGTCACGGCGCGGTCCCGACCGGGGTGGCCCCCATGCGCATCGCGTGCTCGACGAGGGTGATGAGCACTTCCTTGCCGGAGTCGCGGCGGCGCGCGTCGCACAGCACGATGGGGATCTCCGGCTCGAGTTCGAGCGCCTGGCGCACCTGGCCGACGGTGAAGGGCCGGGCGCCGTCGAAGCAGTTGAGCGCGACCACGAACGGCGTCCTGTTGCGCTCGAAGTAGTCGATGGCCGGGAAGCAGTCGGCCAGGCGCCTGGTGTCGGCGAGGACGACGGCGCCGAGCGCGCCGAGGGCCAGTTCGTCCCAGAAGAAGTAGAAGCGCTCCTGCCCCGGCGTGCCGAACAGGTAGAGCATGTAGTCGTTGCGGATCGTGATCCGGCCGAAGTCCATCGCCACCGTGGTGGTGGGCTTGGCCTCGACGCCGTAGAGGTCGTCGACGCCCGTGCCGACGTGGGTGAGCGTCTCCTCGGTGCGCAACGGCCGGGTCTCGGAGACCGCGCCCACCATGGTCGTCTTGCCCGCGCCGAAACCGCCCGCGATCAGGATCTTGATCGCGGTCGGCAGCCGCCATCTATCAGAGCGACCGAAGTCCATCGAGCACCGCCCTGTGCGCTCGCCCCGAACAGGTCAGGTCAGTGTGACGTGTCAAGGCGAAGAGAAAAGGTCCAGCCTTATGTCTGGCAACGACACACCTTAGCAACGCCTCAAATCCCACTCAAGACACATTGCCTAACACAGCCCCATTTGTCCCGCTTTGTCACCTAGGGCGCGTAAATACCAGTGCATCTCGCCCAGCGTAAAGCGAGCTGTCAGTGGCCTGTCAGGACATTCGGCCCGAAACGCCCTTTACGCCCTGCGTGTATCCATGGGGACAATTCCCCGGCATTTCGCCTGCGGGGCGCCCCGGAGAACCGACCGGGGCACCCCAGCGGGTCAGACGACCACCAGGTCACGGGTGGTGTTGTTGAGGCGCTCGCCGCCGCCGTCCGTGCACACCAGGATGTCCTCGATGCGGGCGCCGTGGCGGCCGGCCAGGTAGATGCCCGGCTCGACGGAGAAGGCGAAGCCCGGCTCCATCGGCTCGTCGTTGCCCGCCACGATGTACGGCTCCTCGTGGGTCTCGATGCCGATGCCGTGACCGGTGCGGTGGATGAAGTGCTCGCCGTACCCGGCCTCGGCGATGACCTCGCGGGCCGCCGCGTCGATCGACTCGCACGACACGCCCGGCCGTACGGCGGCGCAGGCGGCGTCCTGGGCGCGGCGCAGCACCTCGAAGTAGCGCGTGTACTCCGCGGGCGGCTCGCCGATGCAGTAGTTGCGCGTGGAGTCCGAGCAGTAGCCGTTGTGCAGCTGGCCGCCGATGTCGACCACGATCGGCTCGCCCGCCTGGATCACCCGGTCGGACACCTCGTGGTGCGGACTCGCGGCATTGGGACCCGAGCCCACGATGACGAAGTCGACGCTGTGGTGGCCCGCCGAAAGGATCGCCTCGGCGATGTCGCGGCCGACCTCGCGCTCGGTACGGCCAGGGCGAAGGAACCCGGGCACCTGCCGGTGCACGGCGTCGATCGCCGCGCCGGCCTCGCGCAGCGCGGCGACCTCGGCGGGCGACTTGCGCATGCGCAGCTCGCGCAGCACGGTACCGGCGAGCACCTGCTCGGTGCCCGGCATGGCGTCGCGGAAGCGCAGCGAGGCCATCGCCCACATGCGGTCGGCCAGGCCGACCTTCGCGGCCCCGCCGAGCCGGGCGGCCACCGCGGCGTAAGGGTCGTCGGTCTCGCCCCACGGCACGAACTCCACGCCGAGCCGGGAGGCGGGAGAGGCCTGCGCGGCCGCCAGTTCCAGCCTGGGCACCATCATGTACGCCTCGCCGGAGGCAGGGACCACCAGGCACGTCAGCCGCTCCAGCGGAAGCGCCTCGTAGCCGCTCACATAGCGGAGGTCGGGGCCGGGGGTCAGCAGCAGGGCGTCGAGGCCGGCCTTGGCGGTGGCCTCCTGAGCAGCGGCGAGACGGGACACGGGATACAGGTCTTCGGACGTCACAGTCCTCAATGTACTCCGCCACCCGGTCCCTAAAATCCACGAAAAGCTCTCACAACCCGGCAAGCCGCCGCTACACTCCGTTCTAGGACGATCACATATCGTGGGTTTGTTGTCCCGTTCCATTGGCGTTTGCGAGTGAACCATGGTCGACGTCCCGGGCGGCAGGCAGCCACCCCTTCCTCCGCCGGATCACGACCCTGCCCGCCCCGAGTCCGGCGAGCAGGACGCCGCCGTCCTGGCCGTGCGCCTGGCGCACGCCGAGCGGCTCGGCAACATGGGCTGGGCCGAGTGGAACCTGCACACCGGCGACGCCGTGTGGTCCGACCAGGTCTACGTGATCTTCGGCCGCGATCCCGCCGACGGCCCGCTCGGCCTGCCCGACCTCGCCGGATACGTCGAACCCGCCGACCTCGGCGCGCTCGACCAGCTCCTGTGGACGGTCGTCCAGGGCATCGAGCCGGTGCAGGCCGAGTTCCGCATCCGGCGCGCGGGCGAGATGCGCAACATCAGGGTGGTGCTCGAACCGCTGATGGCCCCCGGCGGCCCCATCGGCGTGCACGGCGTCGTCCAGGACATCACCGGCCGCCGCCGCGCCGAGCGCATCATGTCCGAGTCCCGCCGCCAGCTCCTGGAGGCCCGCGAACGCGCCGCCGAGGAGCGGGCCGTCATGCTCGCCATGCGCGAGGCGATCCTGCCCGAGCCCAGCAGCTGCCTCGCCCTGCCGAGCACCCGCATCGCGGTCAGGTACGTCCCGGCGGAGAAGACCGCCAACCTCGGCGGCGACTGGTTCGACGCCGCGGCCCTGCCCGACGGGCGGGTGCTGCTGGCCATGGGCGACGTCTCCGGGCACGGCCTGCCCGCCATCGCCCACATGGCCCAGCTCAGGCACGCCCTCATCGGCCTGGCGATGACCCGCGAGCCCGCCGACCGGCTGCTCGGCTGGCTCAACGAGCTCGTCATGCACCGCCTCGACGAGACCACCGCCACCGCCGTCATCGGCCATCTCGACCCGGTGACCAACGTGTTCACCTGGAGCCAGGCCGGGCACCTGCCGCCGATCCTGGTGCGCGACGGCGCGGCGGAGCTGCTGGCCCAGCCGCGCGGGGTGCTGCTGGGGGCCACCGGCGAGCAGCCGTACCACCTGGCGAGCGTGCGGCTGAAGGAGGGCGACGTGCTGCTGTTGTTCACCGACGGGCTCGTGGAGCGGCGCACCCGCGACATCGACGAGGGCCTGGCACTCGTGGTGGCGGCCGCCGCCGGGCTGCCGGCCCGCGACCTCGACGCCGGCCTCGACCACCTGCTGACCGCCATCGGCGGCCCCAACCCCGAGGACGACGCGTGCCTGATGGCCGTGGGTGTCGGTCCCTGACGCTACGGTGGTGTCCCCGACCGAGACCACTGGGAGGCATGCCGTGCGGATGATCCTCGACACCCCGTCGCTGTACTTCCGGGCCTTCTTCGGCATCCCCGAGTCGATGACGGCACCGGACGGGATGCCGGTCAACGCCGTGCGCGGGCTGATCGACATGATCGCCACCCTGGTCAGGAACCACCGCCCCGCCGAGCTGATCGCGACGATGGACGCCGACTGGCGGCCCGCCTTCCGCGTGGCGGCGATCCCCACCTACAAGGCGCACCGCCTGGCCGAGGGCGACACCACCGGCGTGGCGGAGCAGGTGCCCGACACCCTGCTGCCGCAGATCCCCGTCATCGAGCGGGTGCTCGACGCGGTCGGCATCGCCCGCATGGAGTCCCCCGGCTACGAGGCCGACGACGTCATCGGCACCCTCACCCGCCCCGGCACGGGCGCGGTCGACGTGGTGACCGGCGACCGCGACCTGTTCCAGCTCGTCGACGACAGCCGCCCGGTCCGGGTGCTCTACACCGCGCGGGGCATCCGTAACCTTCAGGTGGTCGACGAGGCGTTCGTGACGGACAAGTACGGCATCCCCGGCCGGGCGTACGCGGACTTCGCCACCCTGCGCGGTGACCCCTCCGACGGGCTGCCCGGCGTTCCGGGTGTCGGCGAGAAGACGGCGGCGGCGCTCATCACCCGTTTCGGCTCGCTCGACGCGCTGCTGGCGGCGCTGGACGGCGGGGTCACCGACGGTTTCCCCGCCGGTGCCCGCGCCAAGCTGGCGGCGGCCCGCGACTATCTTCGGGTGGCGCCCGCCGTGGTCGAGGTGGCCGCCGACGCCCCGCTGCCCGACGCCGACCTGCGCCTGCCCGCCAAGGCGCGCGACCCGGAGGCGCTGGTCGTGCTGTCCGACCGCTACGGGCTCGACGCCCCGCTCAACCGGCTCCTCGACACGCTCGCCTGAGGCCGTGCCGTGGCCGCCCAGTCGGCGACGAGGGTCAGGAGCCCGGTCAGCCGCTCCACGGTCTCCTCCACGGAGGCGTCGCGCCGGTAGGCGGAGGCGCCGGGGGCCTCCCGAACGACGCGGCCGAGGAAGGCGGGTCCCAGCCAGCTGTACTTCGCGGCCCCGCACGCCGCGACGGCGGCCCTGACCCGGTCGCCGGAGCCGGACCAGCCGCCGTCGCGCAACCCCCGCAGGTAACCTTCGGTGACCGTCTCGGCCAGTTCGGGCAGCAGGGCCACGTCCATGAGCCCGTCGGCGAAGCTGTCCACGATCAGGTTGGCGACGTCCTCCCCCAGCGCGCCCTCGCCCGTGAACGACCAGTCCAGCAGCACCGAGCGACCCTGGCGGTCGACGAGGTTGGCGGGCCAGACGTCGAGATGGCACAGGGTGCGCTCGGCCGCCCGCGCGACCGCCGTGAGGCGCTCCCGCTCGTGCCACAGCCGCCGCAGCCCGTGCCGCACCCGCTCCGGCCACACGGCGACCCGGGGATGGTCCCAGAAGGAGTCGGCCACCTCGACCGACCGCGCCGGGCCCTGCGCGAGGTACTGCTCCAGCCACCCGCGCGACAACCACGGGGTGCCGGGGACCCGGCCCGCCCACCGGGCCTGCCCGGCGCCGAGTTCGTAGGCGAACCGGGCCAGGCGCGGCACCGGCCAGGAGAAGCCGTCGGCGCCCTCGACGTCTTCGAGCCACAGCTCCAGCAGCCCGTCGTCGCGGGCGCCCGCCTCGACGACGGCGGGGGCGGCGATCCCGGCCTCGCCGTAGGCCGACGCGGCCAGCCCGCTCGTGTAGGCCAGCCACTCGCGCCGCCAGTGGTTCCAGTGGGCGGGGTCGTCGCTGGTGGGCCAGAAGCCGGCCGAGACGCCGCCGGGCGGGGTGAAGACCTTGAGGACGGCTCCGCCGAGATCGCCTCGGACCCTCCAGATGCCGCCGGTGGCGTCGTTGTTCTGGTTGTGGCGCAACGCCTCGACGGCCACGACCGCGCCGCCGAGCGCGCGCGGGAGGCCGGAGGCACCTGGTGGCAGGGTCGTCGTCGGGGTCACCGGATCATTATCGGCCCACCACGAGAGCGACGAATCGGACGATAGGTTGTTCGCGTGACGAAGAGCATCCGCGTACACGGCGACGTACCCGCCCGGTTGGACGACGGCTTCGAACGCATCCGGCGCGAGCTGAGGCTCCCCGGTGACTTCCCGCCCGCCGTCCTCGACGAGGCGGAGTCGGCGCGGGCGGCCGAGCGCGACCGGCGGGACCTCACCGACGTCCCCTTCGTCACGATCGACCCGCCCGGGTCGATGGACCTCGACCAGGCGATGCACCTGGAGCGGATCCGAGGCGGCTACCGCGTCTGGTACGCCATCGCCGACGTCGGCTCCTTCGTCCGGCCCGGCGGCGCCGTGGACGCCGAGGCACGGGCCAGGGGAGAGACCGTCTACCTGCCGGACGGTACGGTCCCGCTGCACCCCCGGGCCCTGTCGGAGGGCGCCGCGAGCCTGCTGCCCGGCGTCGACCGGCCCGCCGCCGTCTGGCGCGTCGACCTGGACGCCGAGGGCGCCACCCTCGGCGCCGACGTGCACCGGGCGCTGGTACGCAGCAGGGAACGGCTCGACTACGACTACGTCCAGGCCGCCGCCGACACCGGCACCGCGGACGGCACGCTCGGGCTGCTCGCCGAGATCGGGCAGCTGCGACTGGCGCGGGAGCGGGCGCGCGGCGGCGTGACGCTCCCCACCCCCGAGCAGGAGATCGTCCGCGACGACGGCGGCTACCGGCTGGAGTACCGCCTTCCCGTGCCCGCCGAGGCGTGGAACGCGCAGATCTCGCTGCTGACCGGCATGGCCGCCGCCGCGATGATGCTCGACGCGGAGGTCGGCGTCCTGCGCGTGCTGCCGCCGCCCCGGCCCGAGGCCCTTGCCACGGTACGGCGGGTCGCCCACGCGCTGGACGTGCCGTGGCCGGACGGCGCCTCCTACGGGCAGGTCGTGCACGCGCTGGACCCGAAGGCACCGCACCAGGCGGCCTTTTTGCAGGAGTCGAAGGTGCTGCTGCGCGGCGCGGGCTACGTGGCCTTCGACGGCGACCCGCCCGCGCAGGCCGAGCACGCGGCGGTGGCGGCGCCGTACACGCACGTGACCGCGCCACTACGGCGTCTCGTGGACCGCTTCGCCACGGAGGTGTGCCTGGCGGTGGCCGCCGGTGAGCCGGTGCCCGGCTGGGTGCGGGCGGCGCTGCCGTCGCTGCCCGGGGTGATGTCCTCGACCGGGCGGCGCGCGGGGGCAGTGGAGCGGGCGTGCGTGGACCTGGTGGAGGCGTTCCTGCTGCGGGAGCAGGTGGGGCAGACGTTCGAGGCCGTGGTGATCGACGTTGACGAGCGGCGCGCGGGCGGGCAGGTCCAGCTCGTGGAACCGGCGGTGATCGCCCGCTGCGACGGGGCGCTGCCGCTCGGGGAGCGGGTGACCGTACGGCTGAGCAGGGCCGACCCCGCGACCCGCGAGGTCCGCTTCACGCTGGCCACCTGACAGCGCCGGCCATGTGACAGCGCCGGCCGTCCGACAGCGCCGGCCGCCCGGCAGGGGCCGGACATGGCGGACCCGCGCCCACCGGGGGATGGCGCGGGTCCTGGCTCGGAGGCGGCCGCTACTTCTTCAGCGGGGTCCAGCCGGCGCCGACGCCCAGCAGGTGCAGCGCGACACAGAGGAGACCCGCCGTGCCGAGCGTGGTGACGGTGACGACGCCACCGACGGCCACACCGGCGATCTCGAAGATGAGGGCGAGGACGAACAGCAGAGCGGCGACGAGGGCGAACATCTCAACCTCCTGACGGATGGCCGGACGTCGTCTCCCGCGTCGGGGGCGGGCCGCAGCGGGAGCGTCCGAAGGTCTTCGACATGGGGATTTCCAGCCTCCTCCGCGAGAAAACTGCCCCGAGGGTGACGTTGGGTGAACTGTCCACGACACCTTCTTGACCGGGCGGTCAGTTTACGGCCGACGGCTGGCCAGGCCGTGGAGCGGCATTCACGATGGTTGTCAGGAAACCTTCCTGACAATCTTGAGAGGGAGTTCCATGGGTCGCTCAGCCGCGTTAACGGATCACCTCGCGCGGCCCGGAAGGCAACCCCAACCTCGACTACCTGGAGGCCACCCCGCCCGCCTCGGCCGCGACGGAGTACCAGGCGGAAGCCGCCGCCCTGTCGCAGGCCACCGTGGCCACCAACCACGCGGGCTACACCGGCACCGGCTTCGTCGACTTCGTCAACACCGCGGGCGGCCACATCGAGTGGTCGGTCAACGTGGCCGAGGCGGGCACGCACACGCTGACCTTCCGGTACGCCAACGGCACCGCCTCCACCCGGCCGATGGACATCGCCGTCAACGGCGTCACCGTCGCGGCCGAGGTGGCCTTCCCCGGCACCGGCGCATGGTCCACCTGCGTGGACGGCAGGGTCACCACGACCCTCGCGGCGGGCGTCAACACCGTCCGCGCCACCGGCACCCGGGCCAGCGGGGGCCCGAACCTCGACCGCCTGTCGGTCAGCGGCCCCGCAGGCCCGGACGGCCAGGCGCCGAGCATCCCCGCGAACCCGCGCGTGAGCGGCACCTCCGCGACCAGCATCTCGCTGACCTGGCAGGAATCCACCGACAACGTCGGCGTGAGCGGCTACCGGATCTACGAGGGCGGCACCGTCGTGGCGACCTCGCCGACCGCTGCCGCGACGATCGGCGGGCTGGCCACCGGCTCCTCCCACACCTACACCGTCAGCGCCTACGACGCGGCGGGCAACGAGTCGGCCAGGAGCGCGCCGGTCACCGGGCGGGCCGACACCGGCCAGGGCGGCCCGACGGCCGCGCAACTGCTGGCCAAGGTGAACACCTGCGACCAGATCTCCTCCGGCAGCTACAAGACCGACACCGACGTCTCGCAGGCCACCGTCCAGGTGTGCGGCAAGCCGACGGCGGTGCACTGGACCGCCGACATGGACATCGACTGCGACGGCGTGCGCACCCCGCAGTGCAACGAGGACACCGACTGCTGCTTCCAGCCGCAGACGTTCTGCACGGCGAGCACCGGCGGCTATCTGAACTCGGCCGCGCTGCCGTACATGGTGGTGCCCAGCCCCAGCTCCACCTGGGACTACCGGACCAGGGGCATCGGCTGCGGCAGCGTCGTCGCGATCGTCTACAACGGGCAGGTGGAGTACACGGTGATGGGCGACACCGGCCCGGCCACGATCATCGGGGAGGCGTCGTACGCGGCCGCCGCCAACCTCGGCATCAACCCGGACCCGCGCGTGGGCGGCACGGACGGCCCGGTCACCTACATCGCCTTCACCGGCGCGGGGACCAAGGTGCAGCGCATCGAGGACCACGACCAGGCGATCACGCTGGGCCGCCAACTGGCCCAGCGTCTCGTCGACACCGGCTGAGCGCTACGTCAGGGAGGAGTAGGCGACGACGCCCCGGCGCATCGCGTCCATCGCGCGGCCCGCAGTCTGCTTGACCTTGCTGCCCTTGGGCGCGGCGTTGCCGAGCTGGCTCAGCAGGTCCATGAGCTGCTTGATCCAGCGGACGAAGTCACCGGCCGCCAGTTCGCTGCCGTTGACACCGTCCAGCAGGACGGCGTCGAGACTGTGACCCTTGGTCCAGCGGAAGGCGGCCCAGGCGAAGCCCAGGTCGGGTTCGCGGATGGTGGACAGGCCGTGGTCGTTCTCGATGCCCTCCAGTTCGCCCCACAACCGCACCATCTGGGTGAGCGCGTCCTGGGCCCGCCCGGCGGGGATCTTTGGACGGCGCGCGTCGTCGGACTGGCGCGACTCGAAGACCAGCGCCGACACGCACGCGGCCAGTTCAGCGGGCTCCAGCTCCTCCCACAACCCCTGCCGCAGGCACTCTGCGGTCAGCAGGTCGAGCTCGGTGTAGAGGCGGCCGAGACGGCGGCCCTCGTCGGTGACGGTCTCGCCGTCGAGGTAGCCGAGCTGCTCCAGCACCGCGCAGATGCGGTCGAAGGTGCGGGAGATGACGTGGGAGCGGCCCTCGACGCGGCGGCGCAGCCCCTCGGTCTCGCGCAACAGCTTGTAGTAGCGCTCGGCCCAGCGGGCATGGTCCTCGCGCTCGTCACAGCCGTGGCAGGGGTGCTGGCGGATGAGCCGCCGCAGCTCGTTGATCTCCTCGTCCTCGACCGCGTGGTCGCGGGCGCGGGCGGGCTTGCCCAGGTCGCGGTCGCCGATCTTGGCCAGCAGCGAGGAGACCAGGTTGGCGCGCTCCTTGGGGGCGCGCGGGTTGAAGTTCTTGGGGATGCGCACCTTCTCGATCGGCTCGACCGGGACGGGGAAGTCGGCCGGGTCGAGCTTCTTGACCTGCTTGCCGATGGTGAGCACGAGCGGGGTGGGACCGTGGCCGCGCGGGTTGCGGCCGGGGTCGAGCACGATCGCCAGGCCCGCCCGGCGGCCGCCCGGGACGCGGATGACGTCGCCGGGCTGCAGCGACTCCAGCGACTTGGCCGCCGCCGCACGCCGGGCCGCGCCGCGCTGCTTGGACAGCTCGCTCTCGCGGTCGGACAGGCGGCGGCGCAGGTTCGCGTACTCGGGGAAGTCGCCGAGGTGGCAGCTCATCGCCCGCTGGTAGCCGTCGAGCGCCTCCTCCTGCTTGCGCAGTTGCTTGGCCAGCCCGACGACCGCCCGATCGGCCTGGAACTGCGCGAAGGACGCCTCCAGCAGCGTCTTGGTGCGTTCCTTGCCGAACTGCCCGACCAGGTTGACGGCCATGTTGTAGGACGGCTGGAAGCTGGAGCGCAACGGGTAGGTGCGGGTGCCCGCGAGCCCTGCCACGGCCAGCGGGTCCATGCCGGGCTGCCACAGGACGACGGCGTGGCCCTCGACGTCGATGCCGCGCCGTCCGGCCCGGCCGGTGAGCTGGGTGTACTCGCCGGGGGTGAGGTCGGCGTGGGTCTCGCCGTTCCACTTGTCGAGCTTCTCGATGACGACGCTGCGGGCGGGCATGTTGATGCCGAGCGCGAGGGTCTCGGTGGCGAAGACCGCCTTGACCAGGCCGCGGGTGAACAGCTCCTCGACGACCTCCTTGAAGGCCGGCAGCATGCCCGCGTGGTGGGCGGCCAGGCCGCGCTCCAGGCAGTCGCGCCACTCCAGGTAGCCGAGGACGGCGAGGTCCTCGTCGGGCAGGTGGGCGGTGCGTTCGTCGACGAGCTGGCGGATCTCGTGCTGCTCGCGCTCGGTGGTGAGCCGGATGCCCGAGTAGAGGCACTGCATGACGGCGGCGTCGCAGCCGGCCCGGGAGAAGATGAAGGTGATCGACGGCAGCAGGCCCTCGGAGTCGAGCTTCTCGATGACGCGGGCGCGGTCCGGCGGCCGCGAGCGCGTCGGCCGGGAGTACCCCCTTCTGCCCTTGCCCTGCGTGAGGCGCTCGGCGTCGAGGGTGACGCGCATGAGCGTGGGGTTGATGCGGGGGGTCAGGTCGTCGGTGATGAACAGGTCGTAGACGCGGTGGCCGACCATCATGTGCTGCCACAGCGGGACCGGACGGTGCTCGTCGACGATGACGGTCGTGTCGCCGCGCACCTCGCCGAGCCATTCGCCGAACTCCTCGGCGTTGCTGACCGTCGCCGACAGCGCCACGAGTCTGACGGACTCGGGCAGGTGGATGATGACCTCTTCCCAGACCGCGCCTCTGAAGCGGTCGGCGAGGTAGTGGACCTCGTCCATGACGACGAAGCCGAGACCGGCCAGCGTGGCCGAACCGGCGTAGAGCATGTTGCGCAGCACCTCGGTGGTCATGACCACGATGGGTGCCTCGCCGTTGACGCTGTTGTCGCCGGTGAGCAGGCCGACCTTGGCGGTGCCGTACCGTTTGACCAGGTCGTTGTACTTCTGGTTGGACAGCGCCTTGATCGGCGTGGTGTAGAAGCACTTCTGGCCCTGCTCCAGGGCCAGGTGGACGGCGAACTCGCCGACGACGGTCTTGCCGGAGCCGGTGGGCGCGGCGACGAGGACGCCGTCGCCCGCCTCCAGTGCCCGGCACGCGTCGAGTTGGAACTCATCGAGCGAGAAGTCGTACAGACCCCGGAACGAGCCCAGGGCGGGGCCGTCGTCCCCGTGTCTCTCGCGGAAGTCGGCGTAGCGCTCCGCTGGCGTCGTCATACCGATCAGCCTACCGAAACCGTCTTTCCGGTCAGGCCAGGTAATCGGCGCACCTGTGCTCCATGAGTGCTCCATGAGGCCGAACCGGGCCTCCGGCCCCTGCCGCGCCGAGGTCAGCGGTCCGTCGGCGGCTCAGGAGCCGCTTCCTGCCCGGTTTCGGATGCCATTCCGGTCCACGGCCCATCGTGCGGCCCGCACAGCGGAAGCGGCCGTGCACGTGGCGAGCACCTTTACAAAGTAGATCACATGAGGACGCTCAGCGCGCCGGGTTCGATCCGGCAGGTCAGCGGAAGCGGGCCGACGCGTTCGCCGTCGGCGTAGGCGATCACCCCTGGCGCCTCCACCCCCACGCTCGCCGCCCGCCTGATCGAGACCGCCGGGTGCCGGACGTGCGTGCCCCGGTAGACGCTCGGGAAGACACGAACGAACTCGGCCTTCGGCACCGCGCGCAGGATCAGCACGTCGAGCAGGCCGTCGTCGGGCCTCGCGTCGGGGCAGACCCGCATGCCGGCGCCGTACGAGCCGGTGTTGGCCACCGCCACGAGCATCGCCTCCCGCTCCACCACCTCGCCGTCGAGCGTGACCCGGAACGGGATCGGGCGGAAGGCGCGCAGTTCCTCCGCCAGCGCCACGAGGTACCTGGCCCTGCCGGGCGGCCAGGTCAGCCGGTTGGCGCGCTCATTGACGCGGGAGTCGAAGCCGCAGCAGAGCACCCCGGCGAACCACTCGTCGCCCGCGCGGGCCGCGTCGATCCGGCGCGGCTCCATGCGAAGTACGGTCTCCGCCGCCGCCAGCGGATCCTTGACCGGCAGGCCGAGCGCGGCGGCGATGTCGTTGCCGGTGCCGGCCGGGATGACGCCGAGGGGCACGCCGGTGCCCGCCACCGCCTGGACGGCCAGGTGCACCAGACCGTCGCCGCCGAAGGCCACCAGCGCGTCAGGACCCTCGGCCACGGCCGTGACGGCCCGCTGGAGGGCGTCGGCCGGATCGTCGCCGACGATCACGCTGACGTCGGCACCGCCCGCTCGCAGGCGGCGCACGACCGGCGCCAGCAGCCGCACGGTCCGGCCGCCTCGGGCGGCCGGGTTGACCAGAAGGGCGAGTTGCGAAGACACGCCCGGAACCTACCGGCGTTCGTTCTTGGAATCCAGATCGGCGGGGCTGTCGAGGTCGGAGGCGGTCTCGGGCTCCGAGGACAGGTCGAGCGGTGAAGCCTCGTCGTCGTCGAGCCCCTCGTAGGAGTCGACGGCCGGGTTGCGCCGCTCACGGACGAACATGATCAGCTCGGCGACCGCGAACAACAGCACCATCGGCCCGGCCAGCATGGCCATGGTGATGATGTCGCCGCCCGGCGTGATGATCGCGCTGAACACGAACAGCAGGAAGATGATCATGCGTCGGTGCTTGACGAGCGTCGCGCGCGGCAGGACACCGATCACGTTCAGGAAGATCAGCAGCAGCGGCAGCTCGAAGGAGACGCCGAACACCGCCAGCATGATCACCCAGTAGGTGAGGTAGTCGCTCATCTCCAGGAAGGGCAGCGCGCTGTCGGGCATGAACGACAACATGAAGCCCAGGCTGGTGTCCATCACCAGGTAGGCGAAGAACGCGCCGAGGAAGAAGAGCGGCACCGCGATCACCAAGAAGACGACGGTGTACTTCTTCTCGTTGCGATAGAGCGCTGGGGTGACGAACGACCAGAGCTGGTGCAGCCAGATCGGGGAGGCCGCGACGACCCCGACCAGGGCCGCGACCTTGATGTTGACGAAGAAGGACTCGAAGACCCCGCGCACCGCGAACGTGCACGTGCCCTCACGGACCTTCTGCGCAATGGGCAGACTGCAGTACGGCTCGGACATGAACGCCCAGATCGGGTCGAAGAAGATCAACCCGACGATGGTCGTCACCGCGACCGCGATCACGCTGACGACGACCCGGTTGCGCAGCTCGCGCAAGTGGTCCATCAGCGGCATGCGCCCCTCGGGGTCGGGCGGCTCCGAACCCCCGGAGCGCGGCTTCTTCAGCAGCGCCATCTACCAGTCCTGGGTGTGAGGGAACGTGCTAGGGATCACGCCTGCTTGTCGGCGGTCTTGGCGCCGGCACGCAGCCGGGCCGCCTCCTCCTCAAGGCGCCGGGCCTGCTCCTCCGGTGTGAGGACGGGCGCGGCCGGGGGAATCTGCTGCGCCGAGGGAGCGGGCTGCGGCTGCACCGTCTGGCCCTGCACGACGGTCGGCGACGGCTTGTCCTCGTCGTCGTCCTTGTGCATCGAGCTGGTCTCCGCCTTGAAGATGCGCAGGGACCGGCCCACACCGCGCGCGAGATCCGGCAGCTTCTTGCCCCCGAACAGCAGCAGGAGCACGAGGATGACGACGATCCACTCAGGTCCGAAGGACATGGGCAACTTCCTTATATCAGCGAGCGAGAGGGAGTCTCAGCCACGATCGTACGCTGCCGTGCGCCCAGACTCACCCCTTGGCGGTCTTGTTCATCCGGATTTGCCCCCGCAGACGCTGTTCCACGGGAGAAATCCGCTCCTGCGCCCGCGCGACCTCCGAACGCAGCCGCCGCGCCGCCGCGACGACCCTCAGCCCGATCACCGCCAGCACCGCCAGGCCCGCGAGCGCCAGGCCCGAGGCCGCGAGGATCCACGTCATGAACCGTGAGAGTACAGCGCCAGCGCCCGCTCGGCCTCCTCGCGCACCCGCTCGGCCATCGACACGGGTGCCACCACCCGGCCGGTGTCGCCGAGCCGCAGCGCCAGCCTGAGCACCCAGTCCTCGTCGCGGGCGCGCAACGCGATGCGCTGGCGTCCCTCGCCGAGCTCGGTGACGGCCTCGCACGGGTAGTACTCGGCGACCCACCGCCCGTCCGCGCTCACCTCCAGCTCGACCAGTTCGTCGGTCGGCGAGGGCCGGAAGACGCCCTGGGTGACGTCGATCGGCTCGGCGCCCGCGGGCGGGTCGGCCGCCAGGGCGAGGACCTCGACGCTCTGGATCCGGTCGAGGCGGAACAGGCGCATCGCCTCGGCCCGGTAGCACCAGCCCTCCAGGTAGGTGCGGCCGTCGACGACCAGCACCCGGGTGGGATCGACCTCGCGCGGCGTCACCTCGTCGCGGCCCGGCACGTAGTAGCGCAGCGACAGCCTGCGGCCCGAGGTGAGGGCGGCGCGCACCAGGGGCAGCGCGTCCGGCTGGGCCTCGACGTCCACTGCGACCTGGGTACTGACCGCCGCGGCGCCCTCGCCCGCGGCGCGCTCCAGCTTGGCCACCACCCTCGGCAACGCGTCGCCCGGCACCTCGGCCAGTTCGGGCATGGCCGCCAGCGTGCGCAGCGCGACGAGCAGCGCGCTGGCCTCGTCGATGCCGAGCCGCAGCGGCCTGGCGATGGTGTCGGCGTTGTCGATGAGGATCTCGCCGCCGTCCCAGGAGACGTCGATGAGATCGCCCGGCGTGTGGCCGGGCAGCCCGCACATCCACACCAGTTGCAGGTCGTCGATGACCTGCTTCTCGCTCAGCCCGAACACCTCCGCCACCTCGCCGACCGTCGCCCCCGGGTGGGACATCAGGTACGGCACCAGCGACAGCAGCCTCGGCAACCGGTCGGCGCTTGCGCTCATCGCGCCCTCTCCCCTTCTCGTGGTGCGCGCGCGGGTCATGCCTGACCCGCCAGGGCGCCCTTCAGCCTGCGGATGACGGACTCGCGGGCGTCCGGCGGGTCGAGGACCACGACCCCCGCGCCCATCGTGGCGACCCACCCGGCCAGCCGTTCGGGGTCCGAGAACCGCAGCGTCATCGTGTCCCAGCCGTCCTCGCCCGTGCCCGCCTCGACGAGGACGGCCTTCTGGCGCAGGCCCTCGCAGCAGCCCCGGCGCACGCGTACGGTCGCCGTGCGCTCCTCCGGGCCCTCGTCGGGGAAGCCCACCAGAGCCCGCAGGTCGACGCCCTGCGGCACCTCCACGTCACCGGCCCGGCCTACGGGCGCGACCTGGCCGGCGATCCGGCTCAGCCGGAAGGCACGCGAGGCCGCCCGGTCGCGGTCGTGCCCGATGAGGTACCAGCGGCCGCGCCTGCTGACCACGCCCCACGGCTCGACCGTACGGGTGCGCACGCTCTCGCTGCCCGCGCCCCGGTAGTCGAAGCGCACGGCCCTGCGGTCGCGTACGGCGTCCCACAGGGCGGGGAAGGCCGGGTCGCGGGTGTCGACCCGCAGCTCCAGCGCCCCTCCCCCGGCCTCCTCGGCCGCGACGCCGCCCGCGCGCAGCTTGAGCAGCGCTCCGGAGGCCGCCTCAGCCAGGCTGGCGCGCTGCCAGACCTGGGCGGCCAGGCCGAGCACGGCGGCCTCGTCCGGCTCCAGGTGGATCTCCGGCAGTTCGTACGACTCGCGCTCGATCCGGTAGCCGGGCTCGTCCTCCCACGGGTCGCGGACCACGTCGATGGGGATGCCGATCTCGCGCAACTCGTTCTTGTCGCGCTCGAACATCCGCTGGAACGCCTCGTCGCCGTCGCGGTCGTAGCCGGGCACGGCCTGGCGGATCTGCTCGGCCGACAGCGGGCGCCGGGTGGCGAGCAGGCAGATCACCAGATTCAGCAACCGCTCGGTCTTACGGCGCGACATCCGCCTCACTCCTCCTGTGTTCGACGCTACCCTGCCCTCGTGATCAGATGGCGCAAGGGCGAAGTGACGGCGATCCGCCGCGAATGGCCGGGAGCGGTGGAACTCGACGTCGTCGTGACCTCGGACGAACCCGCGGTCCGATGCCGGGCGCTGGCCTACCCCCCCTTGGTCGGCCGCCCGGAACCCGGCGACGAGGTCCTTCTCAACACGACGGCACTCGCGATGGGTCTCGGTACGGGAGGGTACGCCATGGTGGTGGCGGTCCCGAACCGATTGCCGGAAGATCCTGACGGTCCCGGCCACCTGGTAAAAGCACGATACACGCCGTTGCAGGCCACCGTCCTCGGAGCCGACGAGCAGGACTCCGACTTCCACGAGGCGCTGCGCGAGGCCGACTCGCTCGACGGCATGCCCGTCGTCGTCGCCGACCTGCACTCCGCGCTGGCCCCCATCCTCTGCGGCCTGTACGCCGACCGGCCCGGCGTCCGGGTCGCCTACGTGATGCTCGACGGCGGCGCGCTGCCCGCCTGGTTCTCGATGTCGGCCGCCCGGCTGCGCGAGCTCGACTGGCTGGCCGGCGTGGTCACGGTCGGGCAGGCGTTCGGCGGCGACGTCGAGGCGGTCACCACCCACACCGGGCTCCTGGCCGCCCGTCACGTCCTCGACGCCGACGTGGCGGTCGTCGCGCAGGGGCCGGGCAACCTCGGCACCGGTACCCGGTGGGGATTCTCCGGCGTGTCGGCGGGCGAGGCCGTCAACGCGGCCGCCGTCCTTCAGGGGCGCCCCGTGGCGGCGCTGCGCGTCAGCGAGGGCGACGCGCGCGAGCGGCACGTGGGGGTCTCCCACCACTCGCTGACCGCCTACGGGCGGGTGGCGCTCTCGCCCGCCCAGGTGCCGGTGCCCGAACTGCCCGGCGAGTTCGGCGAGCGGGTGCGCGACCAGGCGGAGCTTCTCGCCGTGCGGCACGAACTCGTGAGCGTACCCGTGGAGGGCCTGCACGAGGCGTTGCGCGCCTGCCCGGTGCGGTTGTCGACCATGGGGCGCGGGCTGGAGGAGGACCTCGCCTACTTCCTCGCCTCCGCGGCGGCGGGCAGACACGCCGCAGGGTTGCTGAAGTAGGCGGACCGCCGAAGCGATCCGCCCTCAGGCAGGGCACGCCGTGCGGTGGGTAAAGCCGTACGGCGGGAAAGCCGCGTGGGGGTGCGGTCGGCCACTTGGGCGGAGAACCGGTCCGCCGCTGGGACGGAAGTCGTACTCCGCGTGGTCCGAAAGGGTCGCCGCCGTTCATCCTCAGGAGGGATGACTGCGGCCCCGCTCTGGGAGAGCGTGGAGTCATGATGCGACTACGTCACGTTCGCACCACCGCGCCCGGCGCCCACACGGCCCGCGCCGGGACCCGCGGCCCCTTCCGAGGCGCGAAGGTCGCCTTGACGGCGGCGCTCACCGCCGCCGCGCTCACGCTGGCCGCCTGCGGCACGGCCGCCACCGGGGCGCAGCCGAGCCCCGCGCCGCCGGCGGAGCCGTCCTCGGCCGCTTCCTCGGGGACGGACCCGAGCGGCGGGCACGGCCTGCACTCCACCGGCGAGCCCGCCCCCGCCGCCGCCCTGCGCGAGGGGGAGCGCTTCGCGACGGTGGGCATGCCCGCCCCCTACACCCCCAAGCCGCCGAACGGCGGCACCGACGAGTACCGCTGCTTCATGATCGATCCCGCGCTGGGCAAGGGCGAGACGTTCCTGACCGGAGCCCAGTTCACGGCGAAGAACACGCAGGTCGTGCACCACGCGATCCTGTTCACGGTCCCGCCGGAGAACGTCGCCAAGGTGCGGGCCGTCGACGCCGCCGCCGACGGCGAGGGCTGGACCTGCTTCGGCGACGCCGGGGTGCGCGACGCGTCCTGGATCGGCCACTGGGCTCCGGGCGCGAACGAGGTCCTGCTCGACCCGAAGCTCGGCTACTCGATGCGCGAGGGCAGCATGATCGTCATGCAGGTCCACTACAGCACGCTCGCGCTGGACGGCGCACCCGCCGGGGCGGACCAGTCGAGCGTACGGCTGCGCCTGGCCTCGGGCCCGCGCACACCGCTGTCGACCGAGCTGCTCGCGGCCCCGGTCGAGCTGCCGTGCACCGAGCAGGAGTCCGGCGCGCTGTGCGAGCGCGAGGCGGCGGTCACGGACGTGGGCAAGAGATTCGGCGAGGAGTCGGTCACGAACGTCCAGGGCCTGGTCGAGGGGTGCGCGAAGGGCAAGGCACGGCCGGGTCCGACCCAGCACTGCGACATGACCTCCCCGGCGGCGTTCACGCTGCACGCGATGGCCGGGCACATGCACCTGCTGGGCCGTTCGATCAAGGTCGAACTCAACCCGGGCAAGAAGGACGGCAGGACGCTGCTGGACGTGCCGGACTACAACTTCGACAACCAGGAGCTGCGGCCGCTGGCCGAGCCGGTGAGCGTGCGCAAGGGCGACGTCCTGCGGGTGACCTGCACGCACGACGCGGGGTTGCGCGCGCAGCTGCCGCTGCTGAAGGAGTTGCCGCCGCGTTACGTGGTCTGGGGCGAGGGCACTCAGGACGAGATGTGCCTCGGCATCGCCGTCGCCTCGGCGTCCTCGTAGAAGTCGCGGAAGGTGAACGCCTCGGGGCCCGGCCCCTGGGTCCGGAGGCGTTCCAGCCGCTCGAAGCCCTCGGGGACGGTCGGCACGTGGCCGACGGGGATCCACCACATCACGGCGTACGGGTCGCGCATGTGCTCGAACCACTCGCGGCGGCGCCGCAGGTAGTCCATGTGCTCGGAGCGGTAGACGAAGTTCCACAGGTCGTCGCGCGACTCCCACACCGAGTAGGTGGTGATGACCATGGGGTCCACGTGCTCGATGAGCGCCCTCGGGTCGAGTTCGTCGGCCTGCATGCGCCACACGAAGCCGGGGGCCCCGTCGGCGAGGGAGTTGATCGGTTCCAATCCATCGATGAAGTCGGCGCTTCGGGGGTCGTCCGCGGGCGCGATCAGCCGCGCGACGTTCATCTGTGCCAGGTGCATGCGCTCACCTCACCATGCCGGGAACTTCTATGTCAATCATCATTGTTTATAGAAGTGAGGGTGACGCAGCACTCGCCGGGACGGGGATCCATGCGCGCGGCGTCCGGATCCTCCCCCATGCCGGCCAGCAGTCCCTGGCACAGGGCCAGGTTCATGGCGCACACCAGCACCGGGTGGTTCTGCGACAGGGCGTGGAAGGGGCAGTTGCGCATCCGCATGGCGTCGCCGTCGGCGTAGGGCTCGTACCCGCGCCCGCGCAGCACCGCGTCGACCGGCTCGTGCGCGTGCCCGGCGCCGATGCGCTCGCCCGCCCGTCGCGCGACCCGCTCCGCCTGCTCGCCCGCGCCCAGCGTCTCCACCACGTCGGCGAGCACGCCCGCGACGACGGTGTAGTCGCGCGGCGGCAGGTTCACGGAGCGCTCGGCCGGGGCCCGGCGGTACACCTTGGCGGGCCTGCCGCTGCCCGGCCCCTTCTTGAGCGGTGCCTGGAAGCCGCTCTCCAGCAGACCGGCCTCGACGAGCCGGTCGAGGTGGTGGGCGGCCAGCGTCCGGGACACGCCCACGGCCGCCGCGGCCTGCCCGCGCGCGACACCGCCCCCCTGGGCCACGACGTGGTCGTAGAGCGCCCGCCGGACGGGATCGTGCAGGTGGGTCACCGCGTCAAGGTCGTCGTCGCGCACACCCCTGAGTCTATTGACGCGACTTCGCACCCCGCCCTCCCACGGCCCGCGCACAGCCTGAACGGACAACGGCCCCGTACGGGCACAGCTTCGGCTGAGAGCCTTCAGGGCGCTTCTGAGGCGCCACCAGGCGCTCCAGCCCCCCGAACGACGTGAGCACGCCGAACACCCGCCAGCGGCCACCACGGACCCGGCGGCGGGACACGGCGCCCGAGGCGCGGCGCGGGACCCACCGACGGGACGCGGGCCCGAGGCGCGTCGCGGAGTCGGCGGCGGCACGCGGAGCCGGAGGCTCGTCGCGGAGGCGGCGCCGGGGCAGCGGGGTGGCGGTCGGCGAACATCGGCGCCGTTCACGGCGGCCGGCGCG